>JAZUCO010000046.1:0-52859 GCA_045639185.1 Acutalibacteraceae bacterium | reverse complement strand
GATATTATAACAGAAGTTAACGGAAAAGTAATAAAATCTGTTTCTCAGTTCAGCAGTATGATTTATTCTTCAGAAGGAAAAACGCTGAAAGTAAAAGTAAACAGAAATGATAAATATATAAATGTTGTTCTTAATCCGGTTATGTCCGTATCAGAAAGAAAGTACAGATGCGGTTTGTGGTTGCGTGACAGCACAGCAGGTATAGGGACAATGACATTTGCCGACCCGGACGAAAAAATTATTGCATCTCTCGGTCACGCAATATGCGATAGTGAAACAGGTGCAATGCTTCCCGTAGGAGACGGAGATATTCTTTCTGCAGTTTTCAATGGTTGCATTGCGGGTACAAAAGGTATCACGGGACAGATAAAGGGGAGTTTCGGCTCTTTAACTCTCGGTAAGTTATGTGAAAATAATGATTACGGTGTTTATGCCACATATACAGATATTAAGTTTGATGATAAAAATCTGTATCCAGTAGCGTCACAGACAGAAATTGAAACGGGAGCTGCTCAGATAATTTCTACAGTTACAACTGACGGACCTGAATTTTATGATATAGAAATTGAAAAAATAACTTACAGCCGTGAAAAAGCTGTTCGTTCAATGGTAATAAAGGTGACTGATGATGACCTGGTTGACGCTGCAGGCGGTATTATACAAGGAATGAGCGGAAGTCCTGTTATTCAGAACGGTATGTTTGTTGGTGCTGTGACTCACGTGTTTCTCAATGACCCCACAAGAGGCTATGCTATTTTTGCAGAAACGATGATTGAAACAGGGCAGAGTGTATCTGAAATGAATCTGAAAAACGCTTCATAGTATCAATTTTCAGCATATTTTATTTTGTTTTATCAGAAGAAAGCTGTGTTGACATTTTTCTCTTATAATGCTATCATAAAAGCAAATCTTACGGAGGTAAAAGCATTATTATCAACAGATTAATGCATCACTTGATATGGTTACTGACAGACTTATAAAATATGCTCAACCTTTTGATAAAGGGACAATGGGATCAGAAACTTTTCGTATTCCTGCAATTCTTACGCTCTCGAACGGTTCTGTAATGGCAGCTGCAGATATGAGATATGCTCACGGATCAGATTCTCCCAATAATATCGATACTCTTATTGCAATTTCAGAAGACGGATATACCCCCTGGAAATATAAAGTTGTAAATTATTTTGATGATTATGCGGACTCTCATACAGAAAAAGAGAGTGCATCTTTTATTGATACAGCTCTTGTTCAGACAAAAACAGGTCGAATTCTGATGCTTACAGACGTATGGACATCAGGCGGCGGATATATGACCGTTAAAAAAGGCTCAGGTTTTATAACTGTAGACGGTAAAAAACATCTCAGACTCACAACCGGTAAGTGCTCAGATGATATTGATACATTCAGATACTATGTCGGTGACTTCAGTAACGGATTTGCTCCTGTTGTTTCACTTGATGATAACGGTTTTTCAGGCTACACAGTAGATACTGAATTCAGAATTTATAAAAACGGTGAACCTGTTTATATGCAGCAGCAAGGCTCTGAGAAGCAGATTCATCAGAATCTTTTTTACAGTAATTCTGTATTCTCAGCATACGGCACTTGTTATCTTTGGCTCAGATACAGTGATGATGATGGTAAGACTTGGAGTGCTCCTCTTAATATTTCAGAGAGTATCAAGAGAGATGATGAAGGATTCCTCGGTGTAGGTCCCGGTAGAGGCGTTACTGTAGATGTAAATGGTACAGAACGAATTGTTTTCTGTCTTTATGATAACAACGGTATAAAAGGTTTCAGTGAAAATGTTTGTACTATTTATTCTGACGATAACGGAATAACCTGGCAGCGTGGCGAAACAACAAAACACAGACTTGCTGTGGGTAAGACAAGCGAATCTCAGATTGTCAATATGCCTGACGGGTCACTACGCATCTATGCAAGAAACGCATTTTCATATGTTTCATATGCAGACAGTTTCGATGGCGGTGAAACCTGGAGCAAATTCAGATGTGACCTGAATCTTCCTTCAAACGGTAACTGTATGGTTTCATTTATAAATGTTGACAAGAAGATAAACGGTAAGCCGGTTATTCTTGGCTCATATGCTTCAGACCAGAATAAACGTGCAGACGGTGTTGTCGCTGTAGGTGTTATAAATGAAGATAAATCTGTAGACTGGATAAGTAAATATAATGTAAACAGCGGATTCTTTGCTTATTCCTGCCTTACACAGCTTTCAGACGGTAATATCGGTTTTCTTTATGAAGACGAGCCTGCTCATATTTCATATAAGATTCTTACATTGTCAGATAAAGGTACTATATCAGAAATTAACGGTAAGAATCCCGGATATACCTATCTTCCTTCCGGGTCTGAAAAAATAAAGAATATATTCAGAAATATTCTTGTAAAGATATTGTCTGTGTTCAATCTTGTGTGATGAGGTGTTATTATGAAATATAAAATTTTTGCAAACCATGCGCATATTTTTCCGGAGGAATCAAAGCCTCAGGGTACTGTAGAAAAACTTTTGGAGCTTATGGAAGAATGTGAAATTGAAAAAGCTGTATGCTTTGCACCTTTCCACGGTCATTATGAATATTTCGGTCTGAAAGGCGAGCCGAATGAATTCCTTGCAGAAAAGCTTGTAGGTAAGGATAATCTTTACGGGTTCGGTACTGTCAATACAGATACAGATGATATTGAGGAACAGATTCAGCGTATTGTTGATTACGGTTTCAAAGGAATCAAACTTCATCCTGCATATCAGGAGTTTAATCTTCTCGGTGAAAAAGCTGAGAGAATCTATACGATGGCAGAAGAGCATAATCTGTTTCTCTCATTCCATACAGGTGTTCATTGGCACAGAATTGCAGATTACAATATGCTGATGTATGATGAAATCGCATTCAATCACAAAAAACTCAGATTCAGTATGGAACATCTCGGCGGATATCATTTCTTCCGTGAAGGTCTTGCTGTTATGGTAAATAACTCTAGAAACGATGTCAGAAATACTTTTGCAGGCTGGACTTCAATTGCAATGGGTGAAAACGGTCTTTTTGATGAATGGAGCCATTCTGATGATGAACTCAGAACACTTATTTATCAGACAGACCACGAAAATCATATTTTCGGTCTTGATTTCCCGTATAAAGGCATTGATTACACGAAAAAGGCTATTGAAAGAATCATAAATCTTGATATTCCCGAAGATGCAAAAGAAAAAATTCTCGGTGTAAATCTTGCAAGAGAACTTGATGTTGAATTTTAATGAATAAAACATAAAAACACTTCCGATAATTAAATCGGAGGTGTTTTTTTTGTTTTATGAATACAGAAATGATGCAATTTGTCTGCTTCAGGGCAGATTTTTAAGAAGTTTGATTTTTATAACCGCAGTGCCGCTATCATTTTTAATTTTTGTTGCTTCTGTTTTTTCCTGCATATGGCTTCTTGTCGTTGATACATCATTTTTAGGACAGCTTAATATTTTTAACAGTTATTATTCTCTTGGAATTGTTTGTGCATTGTCAGTGCTTGTAAATGTAACGTTATATTTTGTCTATATAGCTATTAAACTTAAAAGCGAAAGTTATATTGCCGATATAAGGCTTAAAATTACTCTTGATATGCTGATAAAATACGCAACTATGAATTTTATTTTTGTAATCAAGAAAATTGTTGCATTCACTATGTTTATATCACCATTTATACTTTTTAGCTTTATAACAGATAAAATTGTAAACTCGGGTATAACCTTGGTCACATTTATTGTTCTTGTATCTTCTTGTATTTTATTGCTTTTTTCAGGAATTGTTTCGTTTTTTCTTTTTATTCAGAAATATTCAGCTTTGCCATTGATGTTTGTATGTTTCCCTGAAGACAGTATAAAGACAGTATTTATGCATTCTGAACATATAACAGAAGGAAAGTGCGGTGATTTGCTCAGAATGAAAATATATAATATTCCAAAAATGCTTACAATATTTTGTCCGGTTGCAAAAGTGATGGAGCTTGCTCTTATTACAAAAAATAAAAAACCGTATGTGACTGATAATGCACATACGGAAAAATCTGTTGTTTTTTATTTTGATCGCATAAGAGAATGCTGAATTACTGCATTGTTTCCTGCTTTACCTTATGGTCAATAACGTGTCTTGAATCAAGTTCTTTTCTGATATCGTCAACAGAAATACCCATTTCAACCATAAGCACAAGAATGTGATATGCAAGGTCGGAAATCTCATAAATAGTTTCTTCATTAGAATGTTTAGCTGCACCAATGATGACTTCTGTACATTCTTCACCAACCTTCTTCATGATTTTATCAAGACCCTTTGAGAAGAGGTAAGTTGTGTATGAACCTTCCTGCATCTGAGTTTTTCTGCCTTTGATAAGCTCATAAAGTGCATCAATAGAGAAGTCAGTTTTGCTGTCATCTTTGTATATAAGATTGAAGAAACAGCTTTCTGCGCCTGTGTGACAAGCGGGTCCGTCTTTTATAACTTTAACAACAAGCGCATCCTTGTCGCAATCAGTTTTGATTGAAACAATATGCTGTCTGTTGCCGCTTGTTTCACCTTTTCTCCATAGCTCCTGTCTTGAGCGTGAGAAGAAGCATGTCATTTTCTCTTCAAGTGTGATTTTAAGGCTTTCAGCATTCATATATGCAACTGTAAGTACTTCACCTGTAAAGAAGTCCTGAACTACTGCAGGAATAAGTCCTTTATCATCAAATTTAAGTTCTTTAATAATTTCCTCGTACATTTTATATTCTCATTTCTATATTATTGTCGTTAAGATATTTTTTAAGGTCAGAGATTTTAACTTCTCCGAAATGGAAGATTGATGCTGCAAGACCTGCATCAACACCGGGTACTTCATTGAAAAGTGTTTTGAAGTGTTCCATACAGCCTGCACCACCTGATGCAATAACTGGTACAGAAACAACATCACAGATTGCTTTAAGCATTTCAATGTCAAAACCGTTCTTAACACCGTCTATGTTGATTGAATTCACAACTATTTCACCTGCTCCATCAGCAGTACATTTTTTTGCCCACTCAACAGCATCTATACCTGTATCTTCTCTGCCACCCTTAGCAAAAATACGGAACTGTCCGTCCACACGCTTAACGTCCATAGAAAGGACAACGCACTGGTCACCGTATTTCTTTGCAGCTTCACCGATAAGAGACGGATTTCTGATAGCGCCTGAGTTTACACTTACCTTGTCTGCACCGCTTTTAAGAACTCTGTCAAAATCGTCTACAGAATTTATATTTCCGCCTACTGTAAGTGGAATGAAGATGTTGCTTGCAACTCTCTGCAACACATCTGAGAACAGACCTCTGCCTTCAAAACTTGCTGTTATATCATAAAAAACAAGTTCGTCAGCACCGCTGTCATTATAGTACTTTGCAAGAACTACGGGATCCTGAACATCTTGAATGCCTTCAAAATTGACCCCTTTAACAACTCTGCCGTTTCTGATATCAAGGCAGGGAATTATTCTTTTTGTTATCATAATTCATCACCTGCATATCCGAGTACTTCTTTAAGGTCAATTCTGTTTTCATAAATTGCCTTGCCGATGATTGCTCCGTAACAATCAAATTCGCAAAGTGCTTTTATATCATTCATTGATGAAATTCCGCCCGATGCAATTACATTAAGATTTTCGATTTTTTTCAGCTCACGGTACGCGTCAACATTTGTTCCGCTGAGTTTACCGTCCTTGGAAATATCTGTATAAATAACTGTTTCTACTCCGTTTTCTGCAAGTTTTTTGCAGAATTCAAAGGAATCAACCTTTGTAACTTCAAGCCAACCGTTGACAGCAACAAAGCCGTCTTTTGCATCAACGCCAACAGCAATATGACTGCCGAATTTGTTTACCATATCGCAAAGAAAAGGGAAGTTGTTTATAGCAGCTGTGCCGAGAATAAGTCTGTCAACACCTGCTTCAACATATTTTCTGATTTTTTCTTCACTTCTGATTCCGCCGCCGGTCTGAATAAAAAGATCAGTTTCTTTTGCTATCTGACAAATTATATCAACGTTTGCGTCACCGCCGTCTTTTGCGGAATCAAGGTCAACAACGTGGAGGTGCTTTGCGCCCATACTCTGAAACATTTTTGCTGTTTCAACGGGGGAGTCACCATAAGTAATCATCTGATTATAGTCACCTTCGGTGAGTCTTACAACTTTACCGCCACGAAGGTCTATTGCGGGAAATATTCTCATGCTGTCACCTCATTGAAAGCTTTTAACATATCAAGTCCTACCTGACCGCTTTTTTCGGGATGGAACTGAGCTCCGAAGACATTATTGCAACACACAAGCCCCGGAACATCAGTACCGTATTCTGAGTATGCAACAAGAGATTCTTCGCAATCCTTTGCATAGAAAGAATGAACGAAGTATACATAATCGCCGTCTTTAGTATATCTGAGCATAGGATTGCTGCTGTCTTTTATGATAAGCTTATTCCAACCTATATGGGGAACTTTAAGGTCTGATGAAATGTCTTCATTAAGAGGGCATACAGAGCCTTTTACGTAACCTAAGCCGTTATGTTCACCGTATTCGTAACTTTTTTCAAAAAGCATCTGCATTCCGAGACAGATTCCGAGAAGCGGTTTGCCGTTTCTGACTTCTTCGTCAAGTACGGGAACAAGACCTGTTTCTTCAAGCTTCTTTTTTGCATCTGCAAATGCACCAACACCGGGAAGTATAATTCTGTCTGCTTTTTTTATAGTTTCGGGATCTGAAGTGACAACTGCATCAATGCCGAGGTGTTCAAGTGAACCGACAAGTGAAAACAGGTTGCCGACACCGTAGTTAATTATCGCTATCATTATAAAATGCCTTTCGTAGAGGGAATTTCATCTTTGAATTTTTCATCAATACTTACAGCAGTTTTCAAAGCTCTTGCAAGTGCTTTGAATGCACCTTCAATAATATGATGAGAATTAGAACCGTCAAGCTGTTTTAAGTGAAGATTGATTTTTGCACTTCTTGTGAAACTTGTCATAAATTCTTCTACAAGTTCAGTATCGAAATCTCCTACTTTTTCCGTGGGGATAGAAAGTTTATAGTTAAGACAAGCTCTTCCGCCTGCATCAACAGCACAGAGAATGAGTGATTCATCCATAGGAAGAATAATATCACCGTAACGGCAGATTCCTTTTGCATCTCCGATACATTCATTAAGTGCTGAACCGAGAACAATACCGATATCTTCTGTTGTGTGATGATAATCAACATTTGTATCACCGTTGCATTTTACACTCAGATCAAATCTTGAATGTTTCGCAAAAAGTGTGAGCATATGGTCAAGAAAACCGCACCCTGCATCAATATCTGATTTTCCCGTACCGTCAATATTGAGGTCTAATGTGATATCTGTTTCTGCAGTAGTTCGTTTTGTACTGTATGTTCTCATAATATCATCCTTTCAGAATTTCATCGGTAGCATTGATGAGTGCTGTCATCTGTTCTTTGGAACCGATTGTGATTCTTACATAATCTTTAATTCTTTCTTTGCTGAAATATCTTACTATAATGCTTCTTTTTCTGAGTTCATTAAAATATTCTTCGCCTGAAAGTGTATTGTGCTTTGCAAAAATGAAATTTGCCTTTGACTCGGGAATAACAAATCCTCGTTTTTCAAGCTCTTTCACTGTATATTCTCTTGTATTTATTATTGATGATATACAGCTGTCGAAGTATTCAGTATCAAGCACAGATTCTTTTCCTGCAATTATTGATAATCTGTTGAGATTGTAGGGGTTAAATGAGAACTTCATTTTGCACATATCTGCAATAAGTTCCGGATTTGAAACTGCGAAACCGATTCTTGCACCTGCAAGATTTCTTGATTTTGAGAATGTGCGGGAAACAATGAGATTATCATATTTGTCGATAAGTGAAATTGCACTTTCTGCTCCGAAATCAACATACGCTTCATCGATAAGGACAATAGTATCTTTGTTGGATTCGAGAATCTTTTCAATTTCACAAAGGGGGAGTGCAAGTCCTGTAGGAGCATTAGGATTAGCAATGAAAATTGGTTTGTTTTTGCCTACATAGTCCTTAAAATCAATTGAGAGATCATCTTTAAGAGGGATGATTTCAGGGGGCAGACCGTAAAGCTCACAGAAAACAGGATAAAAACCGTATGTTATATCTGCAAAGCAAGGCTCGTGATCTTTATCACAGAATGCCTGAAATGCAAAAGCGAGAATTTCATCTGAGCCGTTACCCATAAGAATCTGATTGCTGTTTACACCGAGAGTTTCGGCAATTGCATCAACAACTTCCTTTGTGTCTGGGTCAGAATATAAATTGAGTCTTGATATCTCAGTTTCATTTAGTGCCTTAATAACATTTGGTGAAGGGGGAAAAGGGCTCTCATTTGTATTAAGTTTAATAAGATTTGACAGTTTTGGCTGTTCACCTGGAGTGTAAGGCTCAATTGAACTGAACCTTTCTGATAAAAAACGGGACATTTATAACACTTCTTAAAATTTATTGAATCTGATGCCTATTGACTTGCCGTGAGCCTGAAGACCTTCTCTGTTAGCGAAGTCTTCAACTCTTTCGTGACATTTTTCAAGAGCATCTGCTGAGTAATAGATGAAAGATGATTTCTTGATGAAGTCATCAACTGAAAGCGGAGAAGAGAATCTTGCAGTACCGCTTGTGGGGAGTGTATGATTTGGTCCTGCAAAATAGTCACCGAGAGCTTCGGGAACATTCTTGCCGAGGAAAATGCTTCCTGCATTTTTAATGAGAGGAAGAATTTCAAAGGGATTGTCCACACATACTTCAAGATGCTCGGGAGCAATCTCGTTACTGAGTTTTACGGCAGTTTCAATTGAATCAACAATAAAAATCTTACCGTTGTTATCAATTGATGTTCTTGCAATCTCTTCACGGGGAAGGAGTTTAAGCTGTCTTTCGATTTCGTCAGAGACTTTCTTTGCAAAATCCATATCTGTAGTAATGAGCACAGAGCTTGCCATTTTATCGTGTTCTGCCTGAGAAAGAAGGTCTGCTGCAACATTTGCAGGATCGCATGAGGGGTCAGCTATAACAAGAATTTCGCTGGGACCTGCAATCATATCAATGCTTACCTTGCCGTAAACCTGCTTTTTTGCAGTTGCAACGAAAATATTGCCGGGTCCTACAATTTTGTCAACTTTAGGAACACTTTCTGTTCCGTATGCAAGTGCAGCTACAGCTTGAGCACCACCGAGTTTGAAAATCTTTGTGACGCCTGCAATTTTTGCGGCTGTAAGAATTGCTGGATTGATTTTGCCGTCAGCAGACGGGGGAGTAACCATTACAATTTCATTTACACCTGCGATTTTTGCGGGAACAGCATCCATAAGTACAGTGCTGGGGTATGCTGCTGTGCCGCCGGGTACATAAAGACCTGCTTTTTCAACAGGTGTTATTTTCTGACCGAGAACAACACCGTCTTCTTTTGTGAAAATAAAGTCATTTCTGACCTGTTTTGAATGGAATTCAGCGATGTTGTCTCTTGCTTGTCTGAGAGTTTCTATGAAATATTCATCTGTCTGTGAAAAAGCTTCTTCAATTTCTTCTTCTGAAACGAGAAGCGTGTCAAGTTTGCATTTATCAAACTTTTCACAGTATTCAAACAGTGCTTTATCACCGTTTGCTTTTACGTTTTCAATTATGCCTTCAACAATTTTTTCAATTTCTTCATTTTTCTTTTCATCTTCACGTGTGAAGACGGTGAAATCTGAAACTGTTGATGTATCGATTATCTTAATCATTATTTCAATTCCTCGCTGAACTTTGTTACAATTTTATTGATTTCTTCCGTTTTGAATTTATAACTTGCTTTGTTTGCTATAAGTCTTGCGCTGATGGGAAGAATCTCTGTGAGTACATCAAGATTATTTTCCTTGAGAGTTGTACCTGTTTCAACTATATCAACAATTACATCTGATAAATCAAGAATAGGTGCAAGTTCAATTGAACCGTTGAGCTTGATTATTTCAATATCTCTGTTAATACTCTTGTAATATGTTTTTGCAATATTTACGAATTTTGTTGCAACGCGGAGAGTAACATCAGGATTATCCTGAAAATCGTTCATTCCTGCAACACACATTCTGCATTTGCCGATTCCGAGGTCAAGGAGTTCATATACATCAGGTTCATATTCAAGAAGTATATCTTTACCTACAATTCCTATGTCTGCAGCACCGTGTTCAACATAAATACTTACATCTGACGGTTTTACAAGGAAATAGCTGATACCGTTTTCTTCGCTTGTGAAAACAAGCTGACGTGAATCTGAATGCATTTCGTCGCAGTCATAACCGATTTTTGCAAAAATATCAAAAACCTTGTTGCCGAGTCTGCCTTTAGGTAATGCTACACTTATCATAATGTAACCTCCTTGATATCAGTTCCGTCAACTGAATAAATTTTTGCACCGAATGTCTTTTCAGGCATTGTTGTGACGGTATTGAAAGAAATTCCGTCTGATTCAAGTTTGTTGCAGAAGTCTGCAAGTGTGTTGATATCAGAATTCTCATTGTAGATGATAATTGCATCTGTGCCGAGCTTGTTTTTTACATGGAGCTTTCTGTCGAGTGCATCAAAGTAAATTGCAAAACCCATTGCCTGAGTTTTATCTTTGCCCATTTTTGAAAGAAGCATATCATATCTTCCGCCTGAAAGAACATCTCTGGGGATATCGTGTACATAACCGTGCATAAGAATACCATTATAGTATCCGGGGTCATCTGTCACTGAAAGGTCAATTCTGATATGTTTTTCAAATCCTGCTTTTTTGAGCAGATCATAAATTGCCTTGATTTCATTTACAGCATTCTGCATTTTAGTGTTCAATGCATTTGCTTTTGCGTTGTTGATGGATTCTTCATTGGTAAGTTTTGAATTCATTACATCAACAGCAGTTTTTACCGGACTGCTGGGTAATTCATTGCTCTCTGCAAGTTTTATGAGGTCGTGAGCATTCTTTTCTTTGAATAATTTGTGTAATTCGTTTCTTAAAGGTGTATTATTTGTCAGGCAATCAAGAAGACCTTCTGTGTAACCCATATGCGAAATTTCAAGAATTGCATTCTTATCAAGCTCAAGAAGACTCTGTATTGCAAGTGTGATGATTTCAACAGTCTGGAATAAATCTATATTTCCGAGCACTTCAAGACCTACCTGAGAAATCTCTTTGAATTCGTGAATATCTTTTGATTCTCTGTATACATTTTCAGTGTAATAGAGTTTCTGTCTTTCTGCAGAATTATCTGCGTTTTTTACAATACTGAGTGTTACGTCGGGTTTTAGAGCCATGAGTTTACCGTTGAGATCGGTAAAAGTAATGATTCTGTTCCCCACAAGAAAATCTTTATTCTTTGCATAGAAATCATAAGATTCAAATTTACTCATTCTGAACTTCTTAAAACCTCTGTTTTCATAAAGTCTGCGAAGTTTCAGAACTGTAAGTTCATCGTTGTATAAAAAATTAAAATTGTCTGACAAAAAAATCACCTGCTGAATCAGAACAGTCCTTCAATGGTACCGTCCTCATGTATATCAATTTTGAGTGCGCTGGGAACTTTGGGAAGTCCGGGCATTGTGAGGATATCACCCGTCATAACAGTAATGAATCCTGCACCTGAATAGAGTCTTACATCTCTTACTGTAATTTTGAAGCCTTCAGGTCTGCCGAGCTTTGTAGGATCATCTGAGAGAGAATACTGAGTTTTTGCAACACAGATGGGGAGTTTATCTCTTTCAAGTCTTTCGATTTCCTTGATAGCTTTGTCGGCATTTGCTGTGTAGATAACGCCGTCAGCTCCGTAAATTTCTTTAGCAATAGTTTCGATTTTCTCTTTAATAGCACTGTCTGCATCATAGATGTGATGGAAATTGTTTGTGGCTTCATTTGCATCAATTGTGTCACATACAAGCTGTGCAAGTTCAGCAGCACCTTCGCCGCCTTTTGCAAAACCTTCAGAAACACAAGCAACAGCACCGCAATCTTTACAGTAGTCCTTGATGATATTGATTTCTTCTTCTGTATCTGTGTAGAACTTATTGATTGCAACAACAACAGGTACACCGTATTTTCTCATATTTTCAATATGTGCACCAAGGTTTACAATACCTTTTCTAAGTGCATCTGTGTTTGTGAGAGAGGTTTCAGCCTTTGGAACACCACCGTTGTATTTAAGAGCACGGCAAGTAGCAACAAGAACAATACATGAAGGTTTGATGCCTGCTGCACGGCATTTGATATCAAGGAACTTTTCAGCACCAAGGTCAGAACCGAAGCCACCTTCTGTGATTGTGTAATCTGCAAGCTTGAGAGCAAGTTTTGTGGCTCTAACTGAGTTGCAGCCGTGTGCGATATTTGCAAAAGGTCCGCCGTGGATAATTGCGGGCGTGTTTTCAAGAGTCTGAACAAGGTTGGGATTGATGGCGTCCTTCATAAGAAGTGTCATTGCACCTGCGCAACCGAGGTCCTTACAATATACGGGTTCACCTGAATATGTGTACGCAACAAGAATATTTTCAAATCTTTTTTTAAGATCAGTAAGATTCTTTGCAAGGCAGAGGATTGCCATAATTTCGCTTGCAACAGTGATGTTGAAACCGTCTTCACGGGGAACACCGCAAACTTTGCCGCCAAGACCGACAACAATGTTTCTGAGTGAACGGTCATTCATATCCATACATCTTTTGAAGAGAATGCGTCTCTGGTCAATTCCGAGTTCATTGCCCTGCTGAATGTGGTTATCGATAATAGCGCAAAGGAGATTGTTTGCTGCAGTAATTGCGTGCATATCACCTGTGAAATGGAGATTGATATCTTCCATAGGAACAACCTGAGAATATCCGCCGCCTGCTGCACCGCCTTTTATGCCGAATACAGGACCGTCTGAAGGTTCACGCAGAGCAATTATTCCTTTTTTACCGATAACATTCATTGCCTGACCGAGACCTACAGTAACAGTTGTTTTTCCTTCACCGGCGGGTGTGGGATTGATTGCTGTTACAAGAATAAGTTTTCCGTCTTCATTTTTTTCGGTAGCTCTGAAGAGATCATCATTAAGCTTGGCTTTATATTTGCCGTAGTAATCAAGATAATCTTCATCAATACCTAATTTTGCTGCAACTTCTTTAATGGGAAGCATTTTACAACTCTGAGCAATTTCTACGTCTGTAAGCATTAAAATCGTCTCCTTAAATAAAATATTTTATATTATAATACTATTGAATTGAAATATAATTCTAAATAAGAAAATAAGCAATAATATTTATGCAAATTTTAATATAAAATGCTGCTGAATAAATATTCAACAGCAAATCTATGTTTTATATTTTGATTTCTATGTTATTTTCGCCTTTGCTTACACCAACGGTTATAAGTACAGCTTCGCTGTTATCGACAGATTCAACTGTATATTTGCACTTTGAAATAACTTCAACCGGAGCAGAAGGTGAGTAGATGGCAACTTTTTTTCTTGAGCCGTTTTCATTTTCAAATTTGAGTGTAAATGTTCTGTTGATTCTGTTGAAACCGTATCTTTTGATTTCACCGGGAACAGCAACGGGATACGGACGTGAGATGATATCCATAATCTTTTCTTCAAGAAGTCCGTCCATATAGCACCAGTATGTCTGAGACCAATGCTTGTTATCAAAGTATTCGAGAAGATGTTCAAGGTGAGGATATTCGTCACTTCCGGGAACCATTCCGCCCCATTCTCCAACGATAACGGGAATGCCGAGTCTGTTCTGTGTTTTTGCGTGTTCATCAAATATAGCATCAACACGATTGTTGCCGGCTGTATTTGTGTAAACTGAGTCTACAGTGATATCATATCCGTGAGGAGCAAAACAGATGTCTTTCTCAAGCTCTCCGTTATTATATCTTATACGGGGAGTGGAGCTGGGAATGCTTGAATTGGAATAATAGCAGCCTTCCATAATAATGATTCCGTTATCTGTCACTTCTCTTATGGCAGATGAAATTTTTTTCATAAAAGGATAGTATTTATCAACATCAAAATTCTTTATGATAAGGTCACTTGATGATGTGATTTCTCTTACAAGAGTTTTGTCATCGAGTGCAGCAAGTATTCCTTTAACGGGATCACCTTTTGTCATATTCTTTACAGCATCAAGGATCTGCCCTTTTCTTGAAAGCATAGCTTTTGCGCCTGACTTTATGAGTTTTTTGAAAACCTTTCCTCCGCTTGTGCCGGGGAAGGGCTCATTGAGAATATCAAAACCGAAAAGGTTTTCCTTATCCTTGAATCTCTTTACAATATGCTTCCACATATCTGCAAACCAGTCCTGAATGCCTTTGCCACAGACTTCTGTATTTGACCAGAAATTGTCAAAAGCTCTATGGACAGCTTTATCAAGGAAATAGCCTTCTGCCCAGATTATAAGGGGTTTTCTGTGTTTGTATGAGTCTGTGACAGTAGCCCAGTCCGGCATACCGTGGAAACAGTCCTGATGAATATCGAGGTATACATAAATTCCGTATTTACAAGCCATATCAACGAAATTTTCCATATAATCAAGATATTCTTCGTTGTATACACCGGGTGCAGGTTCAATTGCATTCCAAACAAGACCGAATCTTAAAAGATTAATACCTTTTTTGGCAAACTTACGGAACATATCTTCATTCCAATTAACATTGAAATAATCCATCTTGCCGGTTTTGTCATCATAGCGGCCTTTGTTGACAAGATTGATACCGTTGAAAATTCTTTCTCTTCCTGATTCGTCAACGAATACAGTACCTTTAACAGAAATTCTTTCCATTACTCACATCTCCAAAAAATCATATTACGTATATTCTATCATAAAAAAAATATATGTCAATAAAAAACTGCGCCGTAAATCGGCGCAGTAACAATTAAGCAGCTTTTTTGTTTTTGATAACTTCGGCTAGGTCAAAATTATTAGCCTTTTTGATCAAAGGGTTTTCTGACTTTTCAAGTTTGCCGAGAATTGCCTTTACGATAAGGAATGCAATTACAGCAGCTATGGTACCGCAAATCATACCACCGATAACGTCTGTGCAGTAATGAACCATGAGGTAAAGTCTTGAACAACCGATAAGTACTGAGTAAACGGGGAAAATCCATTTGATTTTCTTATTCTTTACAGTGAAGAAGAGAGCCATACCGATTTCAAAAGCTCCTGTTGTGTGTCCGCTGGGGAAACTTCTGAACAGTGATTCGGGATGTGCACCTGCTTCTGTGTACCATTTCCAATACTGTGCGTTTTCTGCAAGTGACTGGAAGGGTCTGGGTCTTAAAACAAAAGGTTTCATAACAACGTTAGTAATAAGAGTACCTACAACGATTGCAAGAACAAGAGTTGCACCGATTTTTCTTGTCTTTTTGAAAAGACAAAGGATAATACCCACAAATGCAAGTGGGATAATAAATTCTGAATCACCAAGGTGAGTGAAAGCTTCAACAACAGGTGTGAGCCATTCTGTGTGTATTTTTCCGAAGAATTCAAAAACAGAAAAATCGAAGTTTGCAAAAGTTGTATCAAGCCATACAGCAAATGCTGACGGTACAGTTTCGCTTAATATCATCATAAATATTACCTCCTTTATTGGCATATTATATCATAAATAAATTTTTTTGCAAGTCAAATTTATTTTTTTTGCTTTATACTATGAATCTTTATTGACTTTTTTATCTGTAAGTGTATAATTGTACAGTATAAAATCTGAAAGGATTGAAATAAATGTCAAATTATTTTCAGCCTGAGATAGAGTGTGCTTCCCGTGAAGAAATGCTTAAACTTCAGAATCAGAAGCTCATAGCTCAGGTTAAGCGTGTCTACGAAAACGTAGAATACTATCGTAATCTTATGGATGAAAAGGGAGTAACACCCGATGACATCAAATCAATAGATGATCTACATAAACTTCCGTTTCTTACAAAAGCAGATCTCCGTGATGCATATCCCTATGGACTTCTTGGTACAGATCTCAAGAATTGTGTAAGAATTCACTCAACAAGCGGCACAACAGGTAAGAGAGTTGTTGCGTTTTATACACAGAAGGATATTGATCTTTGGGAGGATTGTTGCGCAAGAGCAATTGTTGCAGCAGGCGGAACTGACGAAGATATCTGTCAGGTAGCTTACGGTTACGGTCTTTTTACAGGCGGTTTCGGACTTAACGGCGGTTCACAGAAGGTAGGTTGTCTTACTCTTCCTATGTCTTCAGGTAATACAGAAAGACAGATTCAGTTTATGCAGGATCTTCATTCAACAATTATCTGTTGTACACCTTCTTATGCTGCATATATCGGTGAAACTCTTAAGGAAATGGGGCTCACCCCTGATGATATCGACCTTAAAGCCGGTATTTTCGGTGCTGAACCCTGGACGGAAGAAATGCGTCGTGATATTGAAAAATCTCTCGGTATCAAAGCTTATGATATTTTCGGTCTTACTGAATCAACCGGTCCGGGTGTTGCATTTGAGTGTTCAGAACAGTCAGGTATGCACGTTAATGAAGATCATTTCATTCCTGAAATTATTGATCCCGACACAGGTGAAGTTCTTCCCTTAGGAGAAAAGGGTGAACTTGTTTTTACAAATCTTGACAAGGAAGGTTTTCCGCTTCTCAGATACAGAACAAGAGATATTTGTGTGCTTTCCCGTGAAAAATGCTCATGCGGCAGAACACTTATTAAGATGGCTAAGCCTATGGGCAGAAGTGACGATATGCTTATCATCCGCGGCGTAAACGTTTTCCCCTCACAGATTGAAACAGTTCTTCTCAGTGAAGGTTATTCACCTAATTATATGATTGAAGTTGACAGAAAGAACAATGTTGACACACTTGATGTATTTGTTGAACTCAATCCCGAACAGTTTACAGACACAGTTAAGGGTGTTGCTGCAATGGAAAAGGAACTGTCACTTGCTATCACACAGATGCTCGGTATCAAGCCCTCAGTTCATCTTGTTGCCCCCAAGTCAATTGCAAGAAGTGAAGGAAAAGCTGTAAGAGTTGTTGATAAGCGTAAACTTCACGACTGATTCTGAAAGGAGATATAACAATGAGTGTTAAACAGATTTCCGTTTTTATTGAAAACAAGACAGGTAAGCTTGCTGAAGTTACAAAATACATTGCAGATAACAATGTTAATATGAAAGCACTTTCAGTTGCAGATACACATGATTTCGGTATTCTCAGAATTATCTGTGAAAATCACGCTGTTGCTTTGAATGTAATCAAAGACGGCGGATATGTTGCTACTGAAACAGAAGTAATTGCTGTTGAGATTCCTGATTCTCCCGGAGCTCTTGCAGAAATTCTTGATGTTCTCGCAAAAGCTGATATTGCTGTTGAATATACTTATGCATTCCTTTCTGTTAAGAATCTTGGTCATGCATATATGATTTTCAGAGTTGATGACAACGAAAAGGCAAAACTTGCATTAAACGGCAATTTTAATGTTGTTGAAGATACTGCAATTTTCTGATTGAAATAAAAAAACCACAGTTACCGAAAAAGTAACTGTGGTTTTTTTTATCAGTACATCGAGTCTTCTTTGTCGTCCAATGCTTTGAGAAGATCTGCAAGCTCGGTTTTAGTTGGTTTTTCAGGTTGAGTCAACTGCTGATAATCAATATTCTGTTTTGCAAGAGTTTCTGCAATTGCTATATTTTCAGCTTCAGCAATGCATCTGAGATATTCCATTTCAAGAACTGTTGTAACAGTGTGAATTCCCTGATCATCAAGAGTTGTAAGCTTTTCAAAAACCTGTCTTATCGCATCAGATTCAACAACGGGGTAGACACCGTTGAGAATTCTGATATCAAGCGCTTTACACATCTTTGCAACGGTATTGAATGCGGTATTGCCGACTCCGTTTTTTAAGGAGCTTACAACAGTTGTCATAGGAACGCCAAGCTCATCTGCAAATTTTTTTGTGCTCGCATATTTTAATTTTATGTTATCTTTGATTAACTGGGTAAGATCAATCATTTATTATTTACCTCACTTGCAGAAATGTACGAAATCTTCAGTTTTGATACCGATTGTGGTGATTTCAAATGGTTTGCAACAATACTTTTCTGTTGTATATTCAGGATTTTCAAGCATATCCATAACAGTAAATTTGCCGATGTTTTTAATAGTTTCACGTTTACCGTTCTGCTCAGAAAGTCTTATTACAACATACTCACCGTTTTCAGAAAGCTTCATTGCCTGAAGATACAAACCGCTGAAATCTAAATTGAATTTCACATCAGCTTTAATAAGCGGAATATTATATTCAAATGCTTTTTTGTTGATTTCCGCATCAACAAAATTGCCTGAATGCGGAAGAATTACATAGGCAAACTCATGATGACCAATATCAGAAGTGGGGTCAGGTCTTTCTGTTGCACGAAGAAGTGACAATGAAACAGAATCTTTGTTTATTCCGACACCGTATTTGCCGTTATTTATAACAGCAACACCGCAATCCGTTTCAGATAAATCAAACCACTTGTGATGACAAGTTTCATATCTTGCTTTCTGCCAGCTTGTGTTTTTATTCATTTCGCGCTTGATAAAACCTGCAGATGTATCGCAAACAAGCTCTCTTGTAAGGATATCAGGTGCAAATTCAACCTTTGCAAGACGATGTTTTTCATTCCAGTCAACAATATTTTCAACTTCAATAGCTTTTGACCTTCTGAAAATACGTATAATCATCTTCCACTTGCTTTTTTCTGTTGTAAGTGTCAATGAGAATTCTGCTGATTCATTGTCAGAGAAGGTGAGAGTCAGCGGCTCTGAAACAACGAAAATGTCTTCTTTTTTATCATAATCAGGGAGAATATCCCATGCGTCATAAGTGCCCGGATAATCGTGGAAAAGGCGGAGCTTGTTGAAATTGCCTTTTACAAAGTCTCTGTCAAGTTCTTTGTCATAAAGTTTTTCAATACTGCCGTCTTTATTGAGTTTGATTGAATAATAGGGTGTTTCTATTGAATCTCCGACTGTGAACCAGTTATCTTCTGATTCCTTCTTGCTGATAATTCCTGAATCAAGAGCTTTGATATCGGGAATGGTAAAATAGCCTTTTTTTCCGAGACGTGTTGTGTTGCCTTTTTCATTTTCAATGAATGTAATGAATTTTCTGTCAAAATTCAATGAATTGAAATAACAATCTGTATCTTCATTCAGTATTGAATCGAGTTTTTTATTAATTTCATAGTAATCATCCATAGCATCTCTGCATACAGGTGTAATGTGACTGCCGGGCAGAATATCATGGAATTGATTGATAAGCATTTTTTTGTACATATCCCGCAGTTCATCTGTGGGATATTTTTTATTTCTGAATATACGGGCAACAGACAGCATTTCTGCGTTTCGGAGCTTGTTCTCAAGCATTCTGTTGTATTTTTTTATGTCAGATTTTGTCGTGAATGTACCTCTGTGCATTTCAAGATACAATTCACCGTCCCAGACATCAAAATTCTTATCTTCTGTGAAATTTTCGTGAAGAAATGTTTTTGCTGTAACGTGTCTTGTTTCAGGTATTGCAGAAAGTTTATTGAATCTGTGCATAAGTTCAATCATTTCTTCTGTTACACCGCTTCCGCCATCACCATAGCCGAACATCTGAAGTGTTTCTGTATCTGTTTCTTTATCCTGGAATGCATCCCAGTTTTCCTGAACCTGAGAGGGCATATTCCATGAAATGAAGTGTGTGGGGGGGACGCATGCAAAGACTTTTGAACCGTCGATGCCTTTCCAGATAAAATTGTTGTGGGGAAATCTGTTTGTGTCATTCCATGTTGACATTTTATTTGAAACAAAGTACTTTACACCTGATTTTTTTAGAATCTGCGGAAGTATCCAGCTATTGCCGAAAACGTCAGGAAGCCAACAAGAATCAACTGTAAAACCGAATTTTTCTTTATAGTATTGCTGGCCATATAAACATTGTCTTATAAGGCTTTCTGCTGATGGTATATTGCAGTCAGGCTCAACATACATTGCACCAACTGGTTCAAACTGCCCTGATTTTATTTTTTCTTTCAGTTCTTCAAATACTTCTGGGTAATATTTTTCAACTGTTTCATAAGTATAAGCCTGCGTATGCGCATATCTGAAATCAGGATATCTGTCCATAAGACGCATTTGAATAAGAACTGTTCTGAGATTTTTCTGAACAGCGTGAATTCTTCGCCAATAATATGCAATGTCAAGATGTGAATGTGAAATAAGGGCAACTTTGCCGTTTGAACCGAATCTTTTGTCTGCATAGATTTTTTCTTCAATGTGATTTTTAGCTTTTATGACATCATCATTGCTGAATTTATCAAAATCAATGTAGTTGAATGCATTATATAGTTCAGTGTTTATATGAGTTCTCAGGTCTTCATTGAAACAATCGTTGTTTGCAATATCGAGAAGTAACTCAAAATCATAAACAAGTGACTGTACATCTTTATTGATTATTGTCAGATAACCGCCTTCAAAAATCTGACGACAGCCTCTTACTGAAAGAGATTCCGGATTTCTCTCATCATCAGGTTTTGATCTGTTATATCCGGTTATTTCAAAATGAAGATTATCTGAATCAATGTAAGGGGAGAGTATGAGATTATCTCTGTTGGGGTCAATACCTCCAACATACTTTCCGTTAACCTTTACAATCATTTCTGATGCTGTTTTTAATGAAAATCTGATTTCTTTACCTTTATATTTTTCAGGGATAACAACATCAGCTTCAATAAATGCTGTACCATCGGGAGTAAAGTACATATCGCCCTTGTTAAGTGGTCTTGGCTGTTTATCATAGTATTCAAACTGCATTTCAGCTGTTTGTCTTGCTTCTCTTATTGTAAACGATGTTATTTCGGTTTTGTCTTCATAAATGTGTCGCTTTAACCAACCGAAACGAAGTTCAGTGTATTCTTCAGGACGCATACTTCTTCTTACAACTTTAATATGAGCCATATGAAATCTCCTTATTTATCCCAGAAGAAAGGTTTGTTTCTTACTGCGTTGATTTTTACTTCTTTATTGAGATCTGTTTTTATCTGACATTCTATCCAATTTATGCATCTGTCCAATATAAGACACTTTGAGCATTCTCCTTGCATAGAAACGGTAATTATATCGTCATTTTCTGAAACATAAGTTATTTCTCCACCGTCTCCCTGAATTTTAGGTCTGATTATTTCATTAATGTATTTCTGCATCAGATCACATCCTTTACTTAATAATAATTTTTTAAGTTCAAAAAGTCAATCATAAATTAAGATAAATCAGTAATAAACCGGGACAAGACAGCATAAAAATATAAAAGGAGCGTGAGATAGACATGAATACTGATGCTTTTGATGAAGTGATTTCATATTTACCTCAGAGAATCAGAAGTGTTCTTGAAGGGCTTTCGCTTTCAATCAAGAAAAACACCTTTGAATTGCGTATACGTGAAAATAAACCGATTATGCTATATGGTCAATACGGTATGCTGTTTGCAAAAACAGATAAGTCTGCAGGTATATTTTTTACTGATGATTGCCTTATCGCTGAAAAAAATGAGATTTCAATGATTATTTCAAGTCTTTGTAATTATTCATTGTATTCTCATCAGGATGACATTGCAAAAGGCTTTCTCACATTCGGAAACGGGCACAGAGCAGGAATATGCGGTACTGCTGTTACTGATAACGGGAAAATCTCAACTGTCAGAGAAATCGATTCATTGAATATCCGTATAGCTTCGCATATTGATATTGAGTTGCCTGAAATTGTTACTAATATCAAAGATCCGTCTGTATCCGGAATTATCATCTGTGGTCCGCCTTGCAGTGGTAAAACAACTTTTTTACGAAATGCTGCTGAAAAATGCTCGTCCACCTATGCTTCGGGATATGTAAAAACAGTTGTTATTGATGAGCGATATGAGTTAGGACAATTTGCAGGAATAAATTGTGATGTGCTCAGAGGTTTTTCAAAATATGACGGTATTGTATATGGGACAAGAGTATTGTCACCGGAACTTATAATCTGCGATGAAATCTGCAATGAGTGTGAAGCTGAAGAGATAATCAGATGTTGTAATGCCGGTATAAAGTTTATCGTGAGTATGCACGCAGATAGTATTGATTCTGTGTTTTTGCGCCCCGTAGGTAAAAAACTTGCGGATAGTGGATTCTTTAACTACATTGTTTTTCTTGACAAAAATAAGATGTGTAATGACTTTGAAATATTAAAAACTGAGGTGGCAAAAAATGAGTTTTATTGCAATATTAATGATAATGGTAAGTTCTGCAGGAATTGCATTTCTGATTATCCATAAAGATATCTGCCATTGCAGAATGTTGTCGGATTCAATCAATCTTGTTGAATTTATCAGTAGTAGAGCAATTTTCTCAGGACAGCCGATTTCAGAAATATTGAGAAATATTTCATTTGAAGATAAAACGTTACAAAAGAGATTATCTGATAATTTTTCGTTGGAGATGCTTAAAGGAAATACTGTACCTGATGCGTGGAAAAATGCCGTGTTATCTTCAATGGGTAAACAACTTCATATTTACGAATGTGATGTTATAATTCATTACGGAAAAGATATCTGTAACAGTAATATTGATGACATAAAACGTATTAATTCAAATGTTGTAAGTGCATTAACTGATTTTTACAATACCGCAGTTGAAAATAAAAACAGAAAGTCAAAATCTACTGCTGCAATTGCAATTTCTATCGGAGCTATGATTGTTCTGATGCTTGCCTGACGGAGGAAATATGAGCGTTGATATATTATTCAAAATTGCTGCTGTTGGAATTATTGTTGCCATACTTAACCAGGTGCTTGTCAGAAGCGGACGAGATGAATACACAATGATAACAACCCTCGCAGGACTTATTATTGTCCTTATGGTTCTTATTCCGCATCTCAAAGACTTGTTTGATTACATAAAGTCCGTTTTTGACCTATGATAAAGATTTTTGTTGTAGTGATCATTTCCTCGGTTGTTTTTCTTGTAATTAAAAAGAATAATCCCGAATATGCTTTACTTGCCGAATTGTCTGCTGTTGCAGTTGTTATTTCGGTGATTTATCCTGAAATCAAAAACGTCATCGACTTCTTTTATGACAGCACAAAATACTCGTATTTTGATAAAGTTTATGTTGAGCTTATTGTTAAAATTGTCGGAATTGCGTTGATTTCTCAGCTTACATCAGATGTTTGCAGAGATTCGGGACAGCAGGCTCTTGCATCAGGTGCAGAACTTGCAGGTAAGCTTGTTATTACTGTTTTTACGATTCCTGTTGCAGGTGCTTTGCTTGAATTGGCAGGTGTTATGATAGGTGTAAAATAGATGAGATGTAAAGTTTATATACTTAACATATGTTTGATATGTGTAATGCTGATGTGCTTTACAGTGAATGCTTTTGCAGGCGTTATAGATGACGATCTTTTAAGTATTAGTGATGAAATAGAGCTGCCTGAAAATGTTCATGATGTTCTTGAAAGTATCGGTTTTTCGGAAATTACGGCAGAAAAAATCAGTAATATATCAATTCTTGATACTTTCAGAGCAATAATTGATATTTTTAAGGGAAGTCTAAAAAAACCGCTTGAGATGCTGTGTGGTATGATTGCGCTTATAATAGTTTCATCTGTGGGCAGCGGATATCTGACGGGGAACGGCTCACTGAATCAATTTTTCGATACCTCTGTTACTATGTGTATTGTTCTTCTTGCTTTTTCCGGTGCGGCTGAATCAATTGATACAGCAATTGATTCAATGTATACCGGGGGGATTCTTATGAAATCTCTGATACCGATAATAGGTGCTTTGTCTGTGCTTTCAGGTTCACCGTCAGTGGCTGTAAGTTACAATGCTGTTTCCATGTACTGTGCTCAGGCTATATCTTCATTATGCAGAGATTTTCTGTCTGTATTTTTGAGTGTATTTTCAGTTGTTACAGTTTGTTCTGGTATCAATAATCTATTTAATTTTTCACCGGTCATAATTGCTGTAAAAAAATTTGTGAATGTTGTTCTTGGACTTTGCGGAACGGTTTATACGGGAATTCTCGCACTAAAAGATGTGTTAGCCGTAGGAATTGATAAGGTTGCGGTTAAAGGTGTTAAATTTGTGATTGGTTCTGCAGTTCCGGTTGTCGGAAGTGCGCTCAGTGAAGGTTTATCATCAATTATAGCATCAGTTTCATTAATGAGGAATACATACGGCACAATCGGAATAATAGTTGTTGTGGCAGTAACGTTGCCTGCTGTTTGTGAATTGGTGTTATGGATTTTTACGTTTATGATATCTTCTTATGCTGCACAGACTCTCGGACTTGATTCTGTAGCTGCTATTCTTGAAAATATCAGATATGTTATGTCAATGCTGTTGTCCATTCTCCTTTTTACAGTTTATATGCTGATAATTTCTTCAGCAATGATTATACTGCTTGGAGGAAATAAGGCGTGAGGTTATGGATGTTATAAAAGAATGGGCTTTTACAATCTGTGCAGTTTCTATCGGAAGCGTGTTCTGTGTTTTTCTCGTTCCCGAAGGAAAGCTTAAAAAATCAGCACAATCTGCGATAGCACTTGTTTTTTTACTTCTGATGGTTTCGGTTTTCAATGATAACCGACTTCCTGACATTGAAGATGTTGTAAATTTTGAAAATGGTGATTCATTGGGAGATATAAATTCTGCAGATTATTATATTGTTTATGCCGAGAATGTTATTACGAATGATGTGTCTGAATTGATTAGCAGTATATGTATAAGTGATTTTGTTGTCAAACCTGTTCTTACAAAATTGGATCAGAATAAAATTTCTCTCGACGGCATAAAAGTTTATATCAGTAATGATGATTCAAAAAAAACAGCATTAATTCAGGAAACTGTTTTGAATTATTCAGGTATTTTGCCTGAGGTGGTGATTGAAAATTGAAAATAGAAGATTTTGTTCAGAAATTGAAAATAGATAAGAAAATGATTGCTGTTATCAGTATTGGAATAATTGGTGTATTAATGCTGATGCTTCTTGGAAGTGATTCAACTTCTGATAATGAAAATGAATCAGGAGATATTGCAGAAACAACAACTTTCAATTTTTCTTCAATTGAAGATATTGAGAATAAGCTGGAAACAAAACTTACAAAAATAATTTCAAAAATTGATGGTGTTGGAGAAGTCAGCGTTGTTGTTACAGTTGCATCATCGGATTCGTATATTTTTGCTGAAAATGTAAAGTCAGATAATGATACAAATTCTTTTTCTTCTGATCGTGAAATAATAATTTACCAAGGAAAGGATGGTGATGACGGCTTGAAAATCGGAATTCGCAGCCCTGATATACTTGGTGTTGCTGTTGTCTGTCAGGGAGCTGCAAGTTCTGTGGTGAAATCTGAAATTACCGATCTTATAACCGGTTTATTTGGTATCGGTTCAGACAGGGTATATGTAGGAAATATGACATAAATTTTTACAAAGGAGAAATTTTATGAAAATTTTAGTTAAGAAAAAACATACTGTTCTTGCAGCTCTTGTTTTACTTCTCGGATTGGCAGTTCTTGCAAACTGGTATTTTACAAAACCTGAAAATGCTCTGCCTACGGATAATGTTACAGATGTAGATTCAAGTAATGTAAACGGTGCCAATCTCGGTGATGCAGTATACGTAAATTCTGATTCTGAAAGTCAGGAATATTTTGCAGACGCAAGACTTGATCGTGATGAATCTTATGATAAGGCAATAGCCGTGCTAAGAGAAATTATAGAGAGTGATAGTGCAGATTCTGATTCTAAAAAGTCTGCCTCAGACAAAATGACAGATATGTCAGACAGAAAAATTGCGCAATCAAATATTGAAAATCTTATTCGTGCAAAAATTAACAGTGATTGTGTTGCTGTGATTAATGACGATGGTGTAGAAGTGATTGTGGATAATTCTGTTCTTTCAGAGCAATCTGTTTTACAAATAAAAGAAATTGTTATAGAAAATACTGAATTTTCAGCAGAAAAAATTTCAATTATTGGCGCAAAGTAGTTGTTTAATTTTATTTTTTATGTTAATATAATAAATAACAAGAACAGAAATTAATTCCGATTTCCGTTTAAGTATTTATTTATGATCATGCCTTCGGATTCCGAGGGCTGATTGCCATATACGGAGGTAAGTGTGATGACAAGAAAAGAAGCAAGAGAACAGGCGTTTATTATGATTTTTGAAAAAGAATTTAACTCTGAATATACGCTTGATGAGATTATTGAAGCAGCAAAGGATGCTGAATTATTTGAAGCTGACAGTTTTGCTGTAAATCTTGCGTCTAAGACTCTTGAAGATATGGACAAGCTTAATGAATTGATTTCATCAAATCTTAAAGGCGGTTGGAAGTTAAACAGAATTTCTAAAGTTTCACTTGCAATTCTTCGCCTTGCAGTTTGTGAAATGATCAATTTCTCAGATATTCCTGTGTCAGTTTCAATCAATGAAGCTGTAGACCTTGCAAAAACATATGCTGCAGATGAAGATTCTTCATTTGTAAACGGACTTCTTGCAAGTGTAAGCAGAAATCTCAGTGCTGATGAGTAATTACATAGGTATAGATACCAGCAATTATACTTCATCCTGTGCTGTGTATGATTCCGTTAATGATGAAATGATTTCACTTAAAAAGTTGTTGCCTGTTGCCGAGGGGCAGATTGGTCTGCGTCAGTCAGATGCAGTGTTTCATCATACAAAGAATTTACCGCCTTTACTGTCTGAACTTTGTTTGCAGATAAATGGTAATGTTGTTGCTGTAAGTGCTTCATATGCCCCCAGAGATGCAGAAGGTTCATATATGCCTTGTTTCTCCGTAGGGGAAGGTTATGCATATGTTTTGTCGGCAGCTTACAGAGCAAAACTCTGTAAGTTTTCTCATCAGGCTGGGCATATAGCTGCCGCATTGTGGTCAACAGGTCAGACACAACTTATTGAACGTGACTTTATTGCATTTCACGTTTCAGGCGGAACAACTGATGTTTTATATGTCAGACCAGACACTGATAATGTATTCTCCATTGAAATGATAGGTAGTTCACTTGACCTTAAAGCAGGTCAGGCTGTTGACAGAGTAGGCGGCATGCTCAATCTTGGCTTTCCGTCAGGTCCCGCTCTTGATGACCTTGCAGCCGCAAGCGAAAAGACTTTCAGAGTCAGACCTTTTTTCAAAGACGGATGTTGTAGTTTTTCTGGTGTAGAAAATAAATGTCGCAATATGGCAGACAGTGGAGAGCCTGCTACTGACATTGCAAAATATTGTATTGATTATATTTGCGAAGCAGTCAGGCTTATGACTAAGTCTGCAATAGAAAAAAAAGGTAATCTTCCGCTTATTTTTGCAGGCGGAGTTATGTCAAATTCAATTATAAACAAGACTCTTTCAGAGGAATTCGGTGCTTACTTTGCACCTGCAAAATTTTCATCAGATAATGCGGCAGGTACCGCATATTTAGGCTTTATCAAGGAGACAAGAAAATGGTAAATGATTCAGCGCTGTCTGTATCTCAATTAAATACCTATGTTAAAATGATGTTTGAATCAGATAACAGACTCAGCAGAATCTGTGTGGTAGGTGAGATTTCAAATTTTGTGAATCATTTCAAAACAGGTCATTGCTATTTTTCTATCAAGGATGAAAAATCATCTATTAAAGCTGTTATGTTTGCTGCGAGTGTTAAAAATCTCAGATTCAGACCTGAAAACGGTATGAAAGTTTATATTACCGGCAGAGTTTCCGTTTTTGAAAGAGACGGAGTTTATCAGATTTATGCTGAATCAATGGAGCCCGAAGGTGCAGGTTCATTGATGATTGCATTTGAGCAGCTTAAAAAGAAGCTTTCTTTAGAGGGTTTGTTTGATATAAGCAAAAAAAAATCTCTACCCGTATATCCTGAAAAAATTGCAGTAATAACATCACCTGTCGGTGCCGCATTGCAGGATATTATCAATGTTCTTTCAAGAAGATATCCTCTTGCAAAAATTACTTTCTGTCCTGTTGCAGTGCAGGGAATCAACTGTGCAACAGAGAATATTGATGCTTTGAATAAAGTCAATGCGTCAGGCTGTGCCGATGTGATTATTCTCGGCAGAGGCGGAGGTTCTGTTGAAGATTTATGGGGATATAATGACGAACAGCTTGTAAGAGCTATATCTGAATCAGGAATCCCTGTTATAACTGGCATTGGTCATGAAACAGATTTTACATTATGTGATTATGTTGCAGACCTCAGAGCTCCTACACCTTCAGCCGCGGCAGAGCTTTCAGTTCCTGATGTTGATGATTTAAGAATGATGATTGATTCATTGATTTTTTCTGCAGAAAATTCCGTTCTTGATTTTGTTGATCGGAATATCGAAAAACTCGATAATCTACAATACAGACTCTCTCTGAGAGATCCGGAGATGGTAATCAACAGACAGACAGAAGAATTACTGCGCATAAACAAAAGGATTTCAGCGGCTATTGAGAATATATATGACAAAAAGTCTTACAAGCTCAATATGCTAAGTGAAAAACTCAAAATGTTCAATCCACTGTATTTTATGCAAAAGGGGTTTGTTCCCGTTTATGCTGATTCAAAACGAATCAGATCTGTGTCTGAAATTTCAGAAAATGATGAGCTTCTGATCAGATTTGTTGACGGAAGCATTAAATGCGATATAAAAGAAACAATAACGGAGTAATGTTATGAAAAATATGAATTTTGAAGCAGCTGTAAAAAAGCTTGAGGAGCTTGTTGTAAGGCTTGAAAAAGAAGATATGAGTCTTGAAGAGACTGTTGCCTGCTATGATGAGGCAACAAAATTGTCCGGATATTGTTCTGCTTTGCTTGATAATGCAAAGCTTAAAATAGAGGAGCTTAAATCTGTTAAGGAGAATGATTAATATGAATCAGGTGCTTTCAAATCATCTTGAGCTTGTAGAAAATAATCTTATGAATTATGTTCCTCATTGCGGAGCTTCATATTCATTGATTGAAGAAGCAATGAAATATTCTCTCGAATCTGGCGGAAAAAGAGTCAGACCTATGCTTGTGCTCGAATTCTGTCGCATTTGTGGCGGTGATATTGAAAATGCTCTGCCTTTCGCTGCTGCTGTAGAGTTTATTCATACATATTCTCTTATTCATGACGATCTTCCTTGTATGGATAATGATGATATGCGAAGAGGGAAACCTGCTTCTCAC
Source organism: Acutalibacteraceae bacterium (assembly GCA_045639185.1). Lineage (GTDB taxonomy): Bacteria > Bacillota > Clostridia > Oscillospirales > Acutalibacteraceae > UBA1081. The sequence continues at coordinate 23,573 of JAZUCO010000046.1, read as the reverse complement.
ATAAAATATGGTGAAGCTAATGCGTTACTTGCCGGTGATGCACTTCTTACACACGCTTTCTCAGCACTTGCTGTAGCTGATTTGAAAGCCGAAAATATTGTTAATGCAGTAAAGGAATTATCAGCATTTGCAGGATCTAACGGTATGATAGGCGGTCAGATTATCGATCTTGAAGGTGAGAATAAAAATCTCCTGATTGACGATCTGTTCCTTATGGATAAATTAAAAACAGCGGCACTTATCACTTCAGCTTGTGTTCTCGGTTGCATTGCTGCAGATTGCTATGATAATATTCCTGCTGCCAAAAAATTTGCAGAAAATCTCGGTATTGCTTTTCAGATTATTGATGATGTTCTCGATTTCCTTGAAGGTGAAGACAATAGTGATGTTGTTTCAGGCAAATCAACATATGTATCACTGCTTGGTATTGACGAAGCAAGAATGAGAGCTGCAGAATATACAGATGCAGCTCTAGAAGCCCTTGATGAGTTAAATGGTGATACTTCAGTGCTGCGTGAATTTGCAACAGATTTATTAAAAAGAAAAGTCTGATTTCGGTGAGATAAATGGATAAAAAAACAGAGTTTCTTGAATCAATAAAGAAACCGTCCGACATAAAAAAAATACCTGATGATAAATTACCTGCTCTTGCAGATGAAATTAGAAAAACCCTTATTTCAACTGTTTCTGAAACGGGTGGTCATCTTGCGTCCAATCTCGGTGTTGTAGAGCTTACAATTGCTTTACACAAGGTTTTTAATTCGCCTCATGATAAAATTGTTTGGGACGTTGGGCATCAGGTCTATGTTCATAAATTACTAACAGGCAGATATGATAGGATTTCAACTCTGCGTCAGCCGGGAGGTTTATCAGGATTTTCATCTCCTGATGAGAGTGAACACGATATCTTTTTCAGCGGTCACAGCAGCACATCTCTTTCAGCCGCTTACGGTATTGCTCAGGCAAATAAAATAAAGGGAAATAAGAATTATTCAATTGCTGTTATAGGCGACGGTGCATTTACGGGCGGTATGGTCTATGAAGCACTTAATAATGCCGGCAGAGAAAAATCAAGACTTATTGTTATACTTAATGATAACGATATGTCTATATCAAAGAATGTAGGTTCATTTGCTAAGCATCTTGCTGTTATTAAAGCAAGACCTTCATATTTCCGTATGAAAGCGAAAACAGAGCAGATTATAAATCATATTCCTCTTATAGGTGAAAAGCTTTCTGATGCAATTTTCAGATTCAAAACAGGTCTTAAAAGATTTATTTATAAGTCAAGTACAATGTTCGAAGATCTCGGATTCAGATATATGGGGCCGATTGACGGTCATAACATAGAGGTTCTTATTGATGCTCTTGAAGCTGCAAAATCAACAAATCATCCCATTCTTTTGCATATTAAGACAACCAAAGGAAAAGGCTATGATTTTGCTGAGCTTGAACCGAGTGTATTCCACGGTATATCTAAATTTGATGTTGATACAGGCGAATTCCATTCTGCAGGAACAAATTTTTCAAATGAATTCGGCAGTCTGATGTGTAACTTTGCAGGCAATGACAGACGTGTGTGCGCAGTCACAGCCGCAATGTCTCTTGGCACCGGCCTTGAGAATTTTGAGAAGCAATTTCAGTCAAGATTTTTTGATGTTGGTATAGCAGAAGAACATGCTGTTACATTCTGTTCAGGTCTTGCAAAAGGCGGAATGCTTCCTGTTTTTGCTGTATATTCAGCATTTTTACAGAGAAGTTATGATCAGCTTGTACACGATGCTGCTTTGCAGAAGGTTAAAATGATTCTTGCAATTGACAGAGCAGGCTTTGTTACGGGTGACGGTGAAACACACCACGGCATTCTTGATGTACCATTCCTTAATACAATACCTGATATAACAGTATATTCTCCTACGCTTTACAGTGAAATGAGAAACGCTTTTGTAAAGGCGTTGTATCACGATGACGCAGTTGTTGCTGTAAGAATGTTTAAGGGCTTTGAGCCTACGCTTCCTGAAGATTTTGTACCTTCATATGAAGCATTTGATATTTACGGTGATGATAACGCTGAAATTGCTATTGTAACCTACGGCAGACTTTTTGCAAATGCCGCATTTGCTTGCAAATGTCTCCGTGAAAAAGGTTTTAACATAAAAGTTATCAAACTTAACAGAATAAAGCCAATTGATGATGCTGCAGTGCAGTGTGTACTCGATTGCTCTCGTATTTTCTTTTATGAAGAGTCTGAGATGAGTGGCGGCACAGGTGAAATATTTAATATGAAACTTACTCAGAATAACTACAGCGGCAAATTTGATCTTGTTGCTATAAATGATAAATTTGTACATCATTCAACTGTTGAGCAATTGCTTGAAGAGTATGGTTTTGATGTTGATTCTATGGTTAATCATATTAGCGGGGTGACAGGAATTGAGTGAAAAAATAAGACTTGATGCCCGTATTTTTGATCTTGGGCTTACTGAAAGCCGTGAAAAAGCAAAAGCCTTTATTATGGCAGGTCAGGTATATGTCAACGGTATGAAAGCGACTAAGGCAGGTATGACTGTTGTTGAAAAAGATGAAATAGAAGTAAGGGGTACAAATGAATTCGTAAGCAGAGGCGGTCATAAGCTGAAAAAGGCGATGAATTCATTTCCTATCTCTCTTCATGATAAGATATGTATGGATGTGGGAGCTTCAACCGGTGGTTTTACCGATTGTATGCTTCAGAATGGTGCTTGTAAGGTTTACAGCGTCGATGTCGGTTACGGTCAGCTTGCATGGAAGCTCAGAAGTGACAGCAGAGTAGTTAATCTTGAAAGAACAAATATCAGATATATAACAGATGCGCAGGTGCCGGATAAAATCAATTTTGCATCTGTAGACGTGTCTTTTATTTCTCTGTGTCTTGTTTTACCTGCAATCTATCCCATTCTTGCTGATGATGGTGAATGTGTCTGTCTTATCAAGCCTCAGTTTGAAGCAGGGAAAGAAAAGGTTGGTAAAAAAGGTGTAGTCCGTGACAGAAATGTTCACATCGAAGTTATTGAGAAAATTTATAATTTTGCAATTGAAAAAGGATTCTTTGTTGCAGGTCTTGATTATTCACCGATAAAAGGTCCCGAAGGAAATATTGAATACCTTATCCATCTTAAAAAAGTTGCGCAAGAAAATGCTGTTGTTGATATTGAGGCTGTTGTAAATGCGTCTCATTCTGAGCTTGATAAGTGAGGATGCAATTATGAAAGTTGTAATAATGCCTAATCTTACAAGAAATAATGCATATGAAACAATGATAAAACTTTGTGAATCGTTGGATATACTTAATATTGAGTATGCATTTCTACCCGAGGATGATTCTGTAAATGAGTTTCCTGAGGGAAAAATCATAACAGCTCAGGAACTTCCTTATAATGCAGATGTGTTAATAACCATCGGTGGAGACGGAACAATGATCCGTGCCGCAATGAGTGTGCTTGATTATGAAATACCGCTTCTCGGTATCAATGCAGGTAATCTTGCGTATCTTATGGGACTTGAAGCGGATGAAATGATTCTTCTGAATAAACTGATATCTGAAGATTATAATGTTGAAGAACGACTTGTACTTCAGGTTGATGTATTTGATGAAAATGATAATCACGTGCTCACAGACTTCTGTATCAATGAAGTTGTTCTTGCCAGAGGTGCAGAAATCAAGCTTACACAGTTTGATTTATTCTGTGACAACAGGTTTATAAACAGATATAATGCAGATGGGCTTATTATTTCAACTCCTACTGGTTCAACCGCTTATAACCTTGCTTCAGGCGGTCCGATTGTAGATCCTAGAGTTGATTGCATGATACTTTCTCCTATCTGCCCCCATTCTCTGGTTGAAAGAACGGTTATATTCAACAGTGATTCTGTGTTCAGAATTGAAAATCCTGATTGTTCAATTAAGTCTCTATTGTCATGTGACGGCAGAGACAGTATTGTTTTTGACAGAAATTATAAAGCTATTATTAAAAAGGCTGAAAAAAAAGTTAAGCTGATTCGTCTCAAAGACGACACCTTTATGGAAATACTGCATAAAAAAATGAAAACTAATAACAGGTGAGTGTAATATGAAAAAGGAACGTCATTCAAAGATTCTTGAGCTTATAGACAGATATGATATAAGCACTCAGGAAGAACTTCTTGAAAAATTGCTTGAATGTGGAGTTGAAGTAACTCAGGCAACAGTATCACGTGATATCAAAGAATTACGACTTGTAAAGCATCCTGCTGCAAACGGTCAGTATAAATACTCATTAGCAAAAAGTACAGATGAAAAATATATGAAGTATTATGCTATTTTTTCAGAATCTGTAACTTCAACTGATTATGCGCAGAATATTTGTCTTCTTAAGTGTCATCCCGGTACTGCGCAGGCTGCTTGTGCCGCAATAGACGCTCTCGGAATTTCTGAAGTGCTTGGCACAATTGCAGGTGATGATACAATTTTTATTCTTTGCAGAACTGAAAGAGCCGCGCAGAATACAAAACGTGAACTCGAAACTCTTCTTAAAAATAAGGATTGATTTATATGCTATCCAATTTGAAAATTGAAAATGTTGCTATTATTGAAAGTGCATCAATAGATTTTGCAGATAATTTCAACTGTATGACAGGTGAAACCGGTGCAGGTAAATCAATTGTTATTGATTCAATAAATGCAATTCTTGGTGAAAAAACATCAAGAGAACTGATTAGAACAGGTGAAAGCAAGGCAACTGTTTCTGCGTTTTTTACAGACATTCCCCAAAAAACACAGAAATTTCTTGAAGAAACAGGAATACCTGTTGAAGAAGATAATACATTGCTTATTAGTAGAGTTATGACTAAAGATGGTCGTAATAATTGCAGAGTCAACGGTGCAAGTGTTACTGTGTCAATGCTAAAGTCAATCGGACTCAGCCTCATCAATATTCACGGTCAGTCTGATAATCAGGAGCTTATGCGCTCTGAGGAACATTACCAATTTATTGATGCTGTTGCAGATAACAAAGCTATATTTGATGAATACATTGCTCAGTATGAAGAATATCTTGAAATTAAAAACAAGATAAAAAAGCTTTCAGTTGATGATGCATTGAAAGCAAGACGTATTGATCTTTTATCTTATCAGATTGATGAGCTTAGTAAAGCTCATCTTCGTGTCGGAGAAAAAGATGAACTTGTTGTAAGAAAAAAGCTTATAAATAACTCACAGAAGCTGACTGATTCTCTTAATGCTGCATATTCTGCTCTCAGCGGTGCAGATGAATTCGCCGGAGCAGTGTCTATGCTTTTCGATGCTGCAAGAGCACTGAATGATGTTGCTGAATATCTACCGGAAGTTTCATCTATGGCTGAATCAGTGAATGATATTGCATATACGGCTGATGCCTATATTTCCGATATTGCCAATTATATGGATAATACATCTTTTGATGAGCGAGAACTTTATGATATAGAAGAAAGACTTGATCTTATTTACAGATTATCTAAAAAATACGGTGAAACAGAAGAAGAAATGCTGATTTTCCTTGACAAAGCTCAAGAAGAATTGCATAATATAACTTATTCGGATGAATTGATTGCCGAGCTTACAGAAAAGCTTGCTGTTGCAGAGCGCAATACATATGAAAAAGCACAGAAGCTTTCGGAGTCAAGAAAGAAAGCTTCGAAAGTATTTGCAGAACAGATTCAGGATGAGCTTGCATTTCTTGATATGCCTGAAACAAGGTTTTCTGTTAATTTTGAAACCACTGATTTTACAGAAACAGGTATTGATAATATTGAGTTTCTTATTTCTGCAAACCGTGGTGAAGAACCTAAGCCTCTTGCTAAAGTTGCTTCGGGCGGTGAATTGTCAAGAATAATGCTTGCAATCAAAAGTGTTTTTGCAGATAAGGATGATACCGATACATTGATTTTTGATGAAATTGATGCAGGTGTCAGCGGCAGGGCTGCAGGCAAAATTGCCATAAAGCTCAATAATGTTTCAAAAAACAGACAGGTTATCTGTATAACACATTTGCCGTCAATCTGCGCTTTTGCAGATCATCATATGCTTATTTCAAAAGCTGTAAAAGGTGAAAAAACTTATACTTCAGTTACTCCTCTTGATGAAAAAGGTAAAATTGCAGAAATTGCACGTATCATCGGTGGTAATGAAAAGGACCCCATTCATCTTGAATCTGCAAAACAGCTGTTGAATGAGGCAAAAATATATAAGTGAGGTAATTTATATGAAAATCGGTGTTTGTGGCGGTTTTGACAGAATTGAAATTGCTGCTGAGTGCGGATTTGATTACATAGAAGCTAATTTTTCTTCTCTTACCCGCAGCAATGATGAAGATTATTATAAGTTTAACAAAAAACTTGCAGATTGCAGAATAGCCTGCGAGGCTGCCAATTGCTTTTTACCCGGTGAACTGAAAATCACAGGTAACAATGTTGACTATAAAGCCCTTGAAGAGTATCTCAAAAAAGGTTATGCAAGAGCAGAAGAAACTGGAATCAAAGTTGTTGTTATGGGCTCAGGCGGAGCAAGACATATTCCTGAAGGATGGGCATATAAAGACGCTGTTAATCAGATTATTTATTTTGTAAGAAATCTTGCAGCACCTATTGCAGCAGCGCATAATATTGAATTTGTTTTTGAACCTCTTTGTAAAGCAGAATCAAATATTATCAACACAATAAAAGAAGGTGCAATGCTTGCATCTGCTATAGATTTACCCAATGTTGGCACACTCGGTGATATCTATCATATGTATGTTGAAGGAGATACATATGAAGAAATTAAAGAGTTAAAAGGTGTGTTCAGACACGCACATATTTCAAATCCTGTGTCAGGTAATCCTGATATGAAGCGCATTTTTATGAAAAATGCAGATGAATTTGATTATAAAGGATTTTTTGATGCATTGAAAGTTGTTGGTTGTCAGCGTGTTTCAATTGAAGCAAGTACTGATGATTTTGCTACAGATGTACGCAATGCAGTTAAAATAATGAATATGTATAAATAATTTCGGAGGATATAAGAAATGAAAATTTATGACGAGCTTGTTGCAAGAGGACTTATTGCACAGGTTACAGATGAGGATGAGATCAAAGATCTCGTAAATAACGGTAAAGCTGTATTTTATATCGGTTTTGACCCCACTGCTGATAGCCTTCATGTAGGTCACTTTATGGCTCTTTGCCTTATGAAGAGACTTCAGATGGCAGGCAACAGACCTATTGCTCTTATCGGTGGCGGTACAGCAATGATTGGTGACCCTTCAGGCAGAACTGATATGCGTCAGGTAATGACAAGAGAAACAATTCAGCATAACTGAGATTGCTTCAAGAAGCAGATGGAACTCTTTATTGAGTTCGGTGAAGATAAAGGTCAGATGGTTAACAATGCTGACTGGCTTATGAACCTTAACTATATTGATGTTCTTCGTGAAGTTGGTGCTTGTTTCTCTGTTAACAATATGCTTCGTGCTGAATGCTACAAGCAGAGAATGGAAAAGGGTCTTTCATTCCTTGAATTCAACTATATGATTATGCAGAGCTATGACTTCTATCACCTTTATCAGAACTACGGCTGCAATATGCAGTTCGGTGGTGATGACCAGTGGTCAAATATGCTTGGCGGTACAGAACTTATCAGAAAGAAGCTCGGCAAAGATGCTTTTGCAATGACTATTACTCTTCTTCTTAACTCAGAAGGTAAGAAGATGGGTAAAACAGCAAAGGGAGCCGTATGGCTTGATCCCAATAAGACATCTCCTTATGATTTCTATCAGTACTGGAGAAATGTAGACGACGGTGATGTTCTCAAGTGTGTCCGTATGCTTACATTCCTTCCTCTTGAAGAGATTGATAAGATGGATTCATGGCAGGGTAGTGAGCTTAACAAAGCAAAGGAAATCCTCGCTTATGAGCTTACAAAGCTTGTTCACGGTGAAGAAGAAGCAACAAAAGCTCAGGAAACAGCAAAATCTCTCTTTGGTGCAAAGACAAATGTTGATACTATGCCTACATTTGAACTTTCTGCTGAAGATTTCGTTGATGATGCAATCGCTGTAAACGAAGTGCTTGTAAAGGCAGGCATTGCAAAGTCAAAAGGTGAAGGCAGACGTCTTATTGAACAAGGCGGTGTTTCTGTTGATGATGTAAAACCTGATTCTCCTGTTGCTACAATTGCAAAGTCTGAATTTGATAAGGGCTATGTAGTTGTCAAGAAGGGTAAGAAGATATTTATCAAAGTTGTAATTAAATAATAATTTCAGCCTATGAGAAAAACTCATAGGCTGATTTTTTTTTCAGATAAATTCTTTTAGTTTCATATAATCAATGATTATATCTGCGCATTTTTCATATGAAAGAGTTGATGTGTTAAGGCAAATATCATAATTAGCCATATCATCTCTATTATTGCCGGTAAAATAATTGTAATGGTTTGTTCTCTTTTTATCAACTTTATCAATTCTGCTTTCAGCTTCTTTTTCAGAAATTGAAAGTCTCTCAGCTTCAGTTTTGATTCTGTCATCTTTGTCAGCATATATGAAAACACGTATAGCTTTTTTATCTTTGAGAACAAAATCAGCACATCTGCCTACAACAATATAGCTTTCTTTATCCGCAAGCTCACGCAGAACTTTTGCCTGATAGTTAAAAAGATTTTCCTGAGAAGTGAAGTCGCTGCTTGAAGGAGGAATTAATTTGCCGTCATATATGTATTTTGTGAATTTGAAAATTGGGTTTGATTGTAATTCTTCATCAGAACGCGCAAAAAGGTCAATGCTTATTCCGCTGTCTTCAGATGCAAGCTGAAGGATATCCTGACCGTAGAGCTTGATGTTGAGTTTTTTTTCAAGTACTTCGCCAACATAGCTGCCGCCGCTGCCGCAAGTTCTTGCAATTGTAATAACATATTTGTTCATATGATCACGCTCCGTTTTTATATTTTCAATTTTATTATAGCAATATTGATATCATTTTGCAATAGGGAAGTATATTTTTGTGCAAAAAGTAAAAAATACCGCCCTGCATAATCAGGGCGGATTTGATTATTGCTGCTGTCCTAAAAGTGAAGACATCATTGATTTTTTCTTTTTAGCTTTCTTGGGCTTGTATTTTGGAGGATTCTCAAGTCTCATTCTTGAAGATTTTGAAGATTTGAGGATTTTGCTTACTCTGATGAAAGGTTCAACAAGTGCATCACTTGCATTATCAAGAATAAGCTGATGCATATCATTGTCAAGATCAAAAGATGCGAGCATTGTTACAACAATAACATCCTGAACTTCATTTGCACCGTCATCAAAAATTTCATTGATGATTGAGAAAAGCTTTTTGATTTTCTGAGGATTTCTTTCTTTGAGAGTCTGATAAATTCTGGGATTTACAACTTTTGCAAAGAATTCTTCACAGAGGAATTCACCGTATGTTTCAACGTGGTTCTTGTAGAGATCTTTGAGTTCAGGGTAAATTGTAGCAAGTCTGATTGCAAGGGTTGTTGTATCGTAAAGAAGGCTACCGTTTTTAACTGCAGAACGTGAAACAGTTGCCTGAGCTTTTACATTCTGCTGTCTTTTTGCAATCTGCTTAGGTGTGAATGCTTCATGAAGAGCTTCATTAATTTCAATTGCTACGGATTTTACATCTCTTTCTTCGTATTCATCGAGGATAAGAAGATAGCTTGCTGAAAGTGAGTAATCACTATCATCTGCTGATGTTGCATCTGCAGACGCTGTAAGTAATCTGATTTTGTTTTCGCTGAAAAGAACTCTGATTTTGCCTTTTTCACCTGCAAATGCTAAATAGCTGGAATTATCTCTTGAGAAAACGGGAGTTTCGCCTTTTTCAATATTCTCAGGTGTTTCAGCTTTGAAACCAAGGTTTTCAGCTTCCTTTTTGATATCTTCATAGAGTATATCAAATACATTTTTTATTTCGAGCATTATTTTCTTCCTTTCGGTAATTAACCGTTAAGAGCGGCAAAGTTTGATTTGTTTGATTTATAAAGGTTTTTGAAGACCTCGAACTGTTTATCATAAACAGCTTTGTTCTTAAGCTGAGGCTGATATGACTTTACAACAGGAATAAGTTTCTTTGCTTCCTTTACACTGTTGATCATACCGAGGCCGCAAGCAACAATAACTGCTGCACCGACAGCACCAACATTCTGAGGAGTATCTACAGTTTCAATTGTCTTTCCGGTTACATCAGCGAGAATCTGACATGTAACAGGAGAGAGTGCCCCGCCACCGACAAAGCGTACGCACTTGGATGTATTGATTTTCTTTTCCTGTACTTCGATAAACCAACGAAGATGCATACAAACGCCTTCAATTACTGCACGAAGCATATCTGATTTTCCTGTTTCAAGGCTGAGATTGAAAAATGAACCTCTTGCGTTAGGATCTTCGAAGGGACATCTGTTACCGTGAAGCCAGGGGGTAAATATAACTCCGTTTGCACCTGCAGGAACAGCATTAATTACTTCTGACATATAGTCATAGAGACTTGTATATTGTGCTTCATAAGAATTTACAACATCTTCTTTTTTGAGATAGATGCCAACTTCATCAAGGCAAAGATGATCTTTTGCCCATTCGAGACATTTACCTGCAGTTTCAAGTTCTGCAAAATATGTATATTTAGTGGGATCTGCACCGACAATAGCTGCAATCATCGCTGATGCGTCAACAATACTCTTGTCAACAACTGTACCTACCCAACCTGAAGTACCCGAATAAATGTGAGTATCTCCGAGATCAACTGAACCTGCACCAACACCGATGAGAGAAGCGTCTCCGCCGCCGCCGAAAACAGCGATTCCGGGTACAAGATGAAGTTCTTCAGCTGCTTTTTCTGTGAGAACACCGATTTTATCTGTACATTCTTTGATGTCTGCCATATGCTCATATTTGACACCGAGCATATCTGTCATTTCTTTACTCCAGCATTTTTTGTTGTTTCTGATGTCATAAAGAAGTGTTGCGAATGCAGAGTCTCTTGTCATACAGAATTCGCCTGTCATTCTGGCAATGAGATACTCTTTAACATCGAGCCATTTGTGTACTTTCTTGAAATTCTCAGGCTCATGTGCTTCAACCCATTTGTATTTCCATACTGGGTCTTTTACAGAAGCAGCAACCGCACCTGTAATCTGAAGAGATTTGAGGAGTTTAGGAATATTTGCACCTGCTATCTGCGGACCGTGAGCAATACCTTTTTTTAGTTCGTCTTTTGCTCTCTGATCCATATAACTCATAGCTCTTCTGACATAGTTTGCATCTTTGTCTACAAGAACAAGCCCCTGCATCTGTGAACAGAATGAGATGCCGTTGATTTTATCTGCTGTAATTCCTGATTTTGCAAGTGCATCAGCTGTTGTATCTGCCATTGCACTCCACCATTCATCAGGGTTCTGTTCTGCACCGCCATCAGGAAAAACATAAAGTTCGTATCCTTTTGATGCACCACCGAGAAGTTTTATTACATCAGAAATTTCGAATACGCAGGTTTTTACACCTGTAGTACCTATGTCATATGTAATAGCATATTTCTTTTCCATAAAAATTCCTCCGTCTCAGAATGATCGTCTTCCTTCAATTGCTCTTGACAATGTAATTTCGTCAGCATACTGTATATCTGTGCCAACAGGAAGACCGAAAGCAATTCGTGAAATTTTAATATTAAAAGGTTTAATAAGCTTTGATAAATACATTGCTGTTGCTTCGCCTTCGATATCGGAATCGGTTGCAATAATAATTTCTTTTACTTCATCAGAGCCTAATCTGCTGAGTAATTCTTTTATTGTCAGCTGTTCGGGACCGATACCGTCAAGAGGTGAGATAGCACCATGTAAAACATGATATACACCATTGAATTCTTTTGTCTTTTCTATTGCAATAAGACTTTGAGAATCTTCAATTATGCATATGATTGAGTGGTCTCTTTTATCATTCTTACAGATGGGGCAAAGCTCATCTTCAGTAAGATTTGCACACATAGAACACTTGTGAATTTTTTTGCATGCATCGTTGATAGCATCTGCAATCTGAGTAGATTCATTTTTGGGTAGACCGAGAATGTAGAAGGCTATACGCTGTGCAGTTTTTCTGCCAATTCCGGGCATACGTTCAAATTGTTCTATGAGTTTCTGAAGTGGGGCAGCATTGTATTGCATATCAGAATAAACCGCCCATTCCGGGAATGTTGAGACCGCCTGTAAGTTTACCCATAGCTGACTCCATAGTTTCATCAGCTTTTCTCATAGCTTCGTTGAGAGCTGCGAGTAAAAGGTCTTCAAGCATGTCTATATCTTCGGGATCAACAACTTCAGACTGCATTTTGATTGCTTTTACTTCGTGCTTGCCGTTTACTGTAACTTCAACTGCACCGCCGCCAGCAGAAGCTGTGAACTCTGATTCTTCAACAGCTGCCTGTGTTTTTGCCATTTCTTCCTGCATTTTCTGAAGGCGAGCCATCATATTGCCGCCCTGGTTTGCATTGGGGATTCTTGCTTTCATTTGTAATTCCTCCGTGAATTTATCCTAATCTTACGGTCATATCCTGCTGACCGCTCAAATTTCTTACAACTGTAGTTAACACGTCTTTTACCATAGGGAAAATCATAGGTAAAACATTTTTATATCCGTAAATGATGAGATTGTTGCCGTTGATTTCAATATTAGTTCCGATGAGATGACCTATAAGCGGCGGACATTTATTTTCCGCTTCAATGATACAGTTCATCCATAACTTGCTTGTGTTTGTAACCGTATTGGACTGAGATTTTGATGGTGGGGCATCAAACACAGGTGTTGTTTCTACTGTAGACGGTAATTCATCAAACATTGGTTCATCTGCTATGAATTCCGCAGGTGCATCATCAAACATCGGTTGAGAAGCTTCAGTTGGAATTTCATCAAAATATGGCATATCATAAACAGGTTCACTGTCATACGGTGCTGTTTCCGGTAATGGTATCTCATCGAAATCGTCAGCATATTCTGCACTGTCATCGTCAAAAACAAGATCTGAAAGAATATCATCAGTTGAAGGCTTTGATGGTTCAGTATCAGTCTCTTCTTCTTTTTTGACTTGCTGTTGAGTATTTGTAACTGCAGATGTTTTTACTGTAATGGTACCGCATTCAATTGCATTGAGTTTCTGCTCAAGTTTAGCAATTCTTGCATAAAGTGCGCTAAGGTCGGTTGAAACTTCTGGTGAACATATCTTAATAATTGCCATTTCTGTTTCAACACGTCTGTTTTGTGTTACTTTGATTGAAGCAATTGTTGCGGAGAGAATATTCATAATGCTGAGAATTTCTTCTATTGAGAAAAGATCAGAAATATTTTTTAATTCTTCAAGTTCTTCATTTGTTGAAACGAGAATATTTTCAGGGTTGTTTACCGATTTGATAACCAGCAGGCTTCTGAAATGGTTGGTAAGCTCTGTACAGAGTCTTTCTGTGTCACATGATGAATTATGAAGTTCATCAATAATGGAAAGTGCTTTTGATGTATCTTTGTTTTTGAATGCTGTTGACAGTGCAAACAAGTAATCCTTACTCATTATTCCTGCCGCATCAGAAACAACTTTTTCATCAACATTTTCAGATATGCTGAGACATCTGTCAAAAATTGAAAGAGCGTCACGCATACCACCGTCTGCAATTCTTGCAATAAGCGTTGCGGCTGTGTTGTCAATAGATACATTTTCCTGAGATGCAACATATTTAAGCCTGTCCACTATAGAATCAACCGAAATTCGTCTGAAATCAAATCTCTGACAACGTGAAAGTATGGTAGAAGGTAACTTCTGAACTTCAGTTGTTGCAAGAATAAACACAATGTGTTCGGGAGGCTCCTCAAGAGTTTTCAGCAAAGCATTGAAAGCTTCAATTGTGAGCATATGTACTTCGTCAATGATATAGACTCTGAATTTTGCCTGAGCAGGAGTGAAAGCTGATTCTTCACGTAAAGCTCTGATATCATCAATACCTCTGTTGCTTGCTGCGTCTATTTCAACAACATCAAGAACGGAGCCTTCATCGATGCCTCTGCAGATTTCACATTCGTTACAGGGGTTACCGTGTACGGGATTGAGACAGTTAATTGCTTTTGAAAGAATTTTTGCACATGAAGTTTTGCCCGTACCTCGTGATCCTGTAAATAGGTAGGCATGAGCAAGTCTGTTTTCCTTAACTTCGTTCATTAAAGTGTCGGTTATGTGTGGCTGCCCAGAAACATCTTTAAATGTCTGAGGACGCCATTTCCTGTACAAAACTCTATACAATATATATAACTCCCATCAATGAGAATTTCGATATAATATAAAAAGTCCATCCTCTGTCACACGGCGTGCAGGCGAACTGTATCGCACGGGCAGACCGTTTAATGCTGCTCGGTTCCCCGCCTGACATGGTTCACAGCGCTCCGTCGCACAGGACCAACACGCCGCATGACAGAAGTTGGACTTCTATTTCTTATGTATTATAATATATTTTTTTTATAAAATCAATAGATATTTGAAAAATTTATTATTATGTACCTCCGCAAAGGGAGTTGTTAGCAATTTTTATTGTTCTTGTTATTCTTGTTTTCTTCTTTTTTGTTCTGATTCTCGTTATTGTTAATGTTATTGTTGTTCTGATTTTCCCTGTTCTGTTCATTATTTGATTTGTAATTTTTCTTCTGCATTATTTACATCCCCTTTCTTGTTTGTGTTATTATTTTGCTTACTTATTTTGCAAATATTCATACAATTTTTTTTTATGAAATTAAAATTGTTTTATATATTGTTTTTTTTAGATTTATGTGATAAAATAATAAAAATATTAATAAAGAAAGGTGATTTCATGAGTAAACTCAATGAATCCAAGATGCTTCATAAGCTTTTTGGAACAACCCCGGGTAAAGGTGTTCAGCCTAAAGAAGCATTTGCATACAGTGTTGCTGGTTTTGGACAGAACTTTATCTGTACAATCATCGGTTCATACATAACCGTATTTATGACAGACGCACTTCTTTTTGGTGCAGATGGTGTTAAAGTCGGTGGTATGGAAGGCGCAATTGCTGTTGCTATTCTTATGCTTGCCGCTCGTGTATTTGACGCATTTAATGATCCCATTATGGGTTCTGTTGTTGACAGAACACGAACAAAATGGGGTAAATGCAGACCCTATCTTAAATGGATGGCAATTCCTATCGGTATTATGACAATACTTTGTTTCCTTCCTGTTTACGATGCACAGAGCATTTATGAAGGTGTTACTACAACCAAAGTGTTTGTAATTATTGCAATTATATATGTTATTTGGAGTGTTGCATATACTGTAGCTGACGTTCCTTATTGGGGACTTTCAACTTGCCTTACAAATGATACAGAAACAAGAGGTAATATCCTTACTGTTGCACGTATGTTCTGTACTGTAGGTGCAGGTATTGTTACAGTTTTCATTCCTATGATAACAGGCGCTGTGACAGACAAGTTCAAGTATCATGATACAGTTGAAGACCTTGCTCTTATCGCAAAGGATAAGGCTGAAGCAATTGCAAATATGGTTGCAAATCAGGGCATTTCTGAAGATGCTGCTGCAAGAACATTTTTGAATACTGTTAAAGTCGGTATGGAAACTGCAAATGCTGATACTCTTAAGTGGGTATACTTTATCAGTGCTGTTGTGCTTGTTGTTCTCGCTATTCCTATGTTCTTCTTTGGTTTTAAGAATACTGAAGAGCGCTTTACTTCAGAAGAAGAAGCCCCCTCACTCGGTCATAACCTTAAGCTCCTCTTCAAGAACAAGGAACTTCTCCTTATTGTTCTTTCAGGTGTTCTCGGTGGTGCAAGAATGGTTTACTCATATACCGGCGGTCTTTACTTCGCAAAGTATATCCTTCAGAATGAAGGTCTTTACGGTATAATCACACTTCTTGTTGTTCCCGGTGGTCTTGTTGCATCTGTTCTTGTTCCCTGGATGTCAAAGAAGTTTACAAAGAAATGGTCATATATTGCCGTGCACATTTTTGGTGGTATAGTAATGGCTATTATGTATTTCGTTGGTTACGATGCTCCTTGGAAGATGGTTATTTGTGCTATCGGTCTTGTTCTTCTCGGTATTCCGCAGGGTGTTAATAACATCATCACATACGCAATGATCGGTGATACAGTTGATTACCTTGAATGGAAAACAGGTGAAAGAGGCGAAGGTATTTGTTTCGCAATGCAGACTCTTATCAATAAAATTGGTATGGCTGTAGGTGCATTCATTGGTGTTCTTTCAATGAGCATTGCAGGTATCAACGCAAGAACATATGAAGTACAGGATCCACAGGCACTTTGGAATGTTCTTATTATCTCAGGTGTTGTAAGTATGTTTGCTTGTGCTGTTCCTATGTTCTTCTACTCAATCACAGAAAAGAAGCAGAAGGAAATGGTTGATGAAATCGCTGCAAGAAAACTTGCTGCAAAATCTGCTGAATAAAATTTTATAAAATTAATGCCGACACTTTTGTGCCGGCATTTTTTTATGTATTGTTAATTGTGATTTTATATGCAATTTCCTGAAGTTCTTCAATACTCTCTATTCCTGATAATTGTCTTCTGTATTCAGCAGATCCTCTGAGTCCTTTTGTATACCAGAGAGCGTGTTTTCTTGCTTCACGGATTCCTGTTTTTGTTCCTCTTTCTTCACAGATGTTGCTGATGTGTTTAAGCATTATCAGCATTCTTTGTGCAACTGGAGGCTCAGGAATTATTCTTTCTTCTTTCATATATGCAGAAATCTGCTGGAATAACCAGGGTTTACCAAGAGCACCTCTGCCTATCATAACAAGATCGCAGCCTGTTTCTTCATACATTTTTGCGGCGGAATAAATATCGTCAATGTCACCGTTTCCGATAACGGGAATTGATACTGCTTTTTTTACTTCTCTTATCATATTAATATTCACGGGGGGAGCGTACATCTGTTCTTTAGTTCTGCCATGAATAGTAATCGCTGCAGCGCCGTTTTGTTCTGCAATCTTTGCCATTTCAACACAATTGATTGAATCATTATCCCAGCCTGTTCTGATTTTAACTGTTACGGGAAGTGATGTTGCTTTGCATACCGAATTTATGATTCTGCCTGCAAGTTCAGGGTTTTGCATAAGTTTACTTCCTGCACCACCTTTGATAATTTTTGGCGCAGGGCAACCCATATTGATATCTATAATATCGGGATTCATTGATTCGGCAGATTTTGCTGCTATTGCCATTGTATCAGGCTCGTTGCCGAAAATCTGAATTGCAGAAGGATGCTCTTTTTCTGAAATAAACATAAGCTCTTCAGATTTTTTATCACCCATTGATACACCTTTTGCGCTGACCATTTCGCTAACTGTATAAGCGGCACCAAAATCTTTGCATAATTCTCTGAATGTTTTGTCAGCTACACCCGCCATCGGAGCCAGAGCGGCAGTTTTTTCTATTTCAATATTTCCGATTTTCATATTATATGTTCCTTAATTTTTTTTAATATTTTAACATATTTTTTTTCGTTTTGCATTACTTTTTTCAAAAAATATGTTATACTACAATAAAATAGCTTATTATGTGTATTTTGAAAGGCTGATTTGTTTTGAAATTACTTGTTTTAGACGGTAACAGTATTGTAAACCGAGCATTTTACGGAATAAAAGCACTTTCTACAAAAGACGGTCAGTTTACAAACGGTATCTTTGGTTTTATGAATATTCTTTTTTCATTGAGAGAGAATTATACGCCTGAGGCTGTTGCAATTGCATTTGATGTTCATGCTCCTACCTTCAGACATGAGATGTATACAGAATACAAAGGTAACAGAAAGGGAATGCCCGATGAGCTTGCACAGCAGATGCCTGTGCTTAAAGACCTTCTCAGATCTCTCGGTTATAAACTTGTTGAATGTCCCGGTTGGGAAGCCGATGATATTATCGGTACTCTTGCAAAAAACTGCAATGATGGTGATTTTTGTTATATTGCAACCGGCGACAGAGATTCACTTCAGCTGGTTGATGAAAAGGTAAATGTTTTGCTTGCTGCTCCCAAAGGCGGTAAAACCGAAACTGTTGTCTATGATGTTGATAAAATCATTGAAGATAAAGGTGTTGCACCACTTAGTCTTATTGAAGTAAAAGCTCTTATGGGTGATACATCTGATAATATACCCGGAGTTCAGGGAATAGGTGAGAAAACTGCTACTGAGCTTATCAAAAAATATAATTCAATTGATTATATTTATGAAAATTTTGATTCACTTCAGCTTACACCATCTGTAAGAACTAAACTTGAAAACGGAAAAGATTCCGCATTTCTCAGCAGAAAACTCGGTACAATCTGCACTAATGCACCGGTTGAACTTGATTATAATGCATATGTTCCTGTAAAAATAGATGAATCACTTGCAAAATCAATTCTTACAAGGCTTGAAATGCAGAAGTTTATTGATAAACTCGGTCTTCGTGATGTTGTTATCACCGATGTTGATACAACCGATATCAAAGCTGAATTTATAGAGATGACAGATGAAGAGATAATATCAGCTGTTAAATCAGAAAAGAAAATTTATTTTATCTGTGATGATAATTTTGAAAATGCTTATATTAATTTTGGCGATAAAATTACATCTGTCAAATTTTCTGATTTGATTGACATTCTTTCTGATGATGGTATTGAAAAATATACTACAGATTGTAAATCATTGTACTCATATTGTATTAATAATTCGATAAATGTCAAAAATATAGCTTTTGATATCCTTCTTGCAGGTTATCTTCTTAATCCTAATGCCTCAGATTATTCAGTTTCTGTGCTGGCAGACAGTTATAAAGTATCTGTGCTTACAGAGTCCGAATGTCAGCTTATTCGTGAGTGCATAATGCTCAGAGAGTTGATAGATAAACTTTCATCTGCAATAAAGGAAAATAATGAAGATGGGCTTTTGAGTAATATTGAAATTCCTCTTGCTGAAGTTCTTTCAGCAATGGAGATAGACGGTTTCAAAGTTGATTTTAGCGGTATATATGAATACGGTAAAATGCTTGAAACAAGAATTAATGATCTTGTAACAGAGATTTACAGTTTTTCGGGTGAAGAATTCAATCTTAATTCTCCTAAACAATTGGGAGTTATTCTTTTTGAAAAACTTCAGTTGCCTGTTAAAAAGAAAACAAAAACAGGTTATTCAACTAATGCAGAGGTCCTTGAAAGTCTTTATGATGTACATCCTATAATTCCTGCAATACTTGAGTATCGAACTATTCAGAAGCTTAAATCAACGTATTGTGACGGATTAATGAAAGTTGTTGCTGCCGACGGAAGAATACATTCTACATTCCAACAGACAGAAACACGAACCGGAAGACTGTCATCAACAGAACCTAATCTTCAGAATATTCCTGTAAGGCAGGAAATCGGTAGGGAACTCAGAAAATTCTTTATTTGTGATGATGGTAATGTACTGATTGATGCCGACTATTCACAGATTGAATTGAGAGTCCTTGCAGATATTGCAGATGATGAGAATATGATATCTGCATTCAATAATGGTGATGATATACATTCTATAACTGCATCTCAGGTGTTTAATCTTCCTCTTTCAATGATTACGCCCGTTATGCGAAGCAGGGCAAAAGCTGTCAATTTCGGAATTGTATACGGAATAGGTGCCTTTTCTTTGAGTAAAGATATTAAAGTTGCAGTTTATGAAGCAAAACAGTATATAGAGAATTATCTTAATCATTATTCCGGTGTTAATAAATATATGGAAGATGTTGTTACAAAAGCTAAAGAAGATGGTTTTGTTACAACATTATTCAACAGACGAAGATATCTTCCTGAACTTTCAGCTTCAAATGCAATTCAGCGTTCATTCGGAGAAAGAGTTGCCCGTAATATGCCTATTCAGGGAACCGCAGCAGATATTATCAAAATTGCTATGGTTAAGGTTTTTAACAGACTACGTGCTGAAAATATGAAATCAAGACTTATAATGCAGGTTCACGATGAACTTATTATTGAAGCACCTGAAAATGAAGCTGATAAAGCAATGCAGATTCTTAAAGAAGAAATGGAAAATGCAGTTAATATGAAGGTCAAACTTTCTGTTGACGCAAATGTCGGCAAAACATGGTATGAAGCAAAGGGGTAATATTTTATGAATATTCTTTTTGTTTGTATGGGAAATACCTGCAGAAGTCCGATGGCAGAACATATCTTCAGAAAAAAAGCTTCACATTTTAAGGGGTATTTTAATGTAAACAGTTTTGGTTTTGCAGCAGTTGACGGTACTCCTGCAAGTGAAAATGCAGTTGTTGCAATGCAGAATAGAGGTATTGATATTTCATCACATAAGTCATATAAGATTTCAGCAAACATAATTGCATCTGCTGATTACATTTTCTGTATGTCTGAATATATTTATTCAATTGTGATCGTTGCTGCTCCTGAAAAGACATTTTTATTTGGTGGCGGGATAGGAGACCCCTATGGCGGAAGCATTGAAGATTATGAGCGCTGTGCTGATATTATCGAGTCTGAAGTTGATAAACTATTAGCCTCAGATATGTTTTTTGAAACAAGACTTATGGAATATCGTGATATATGTGCTATATCTGATATTGAACAAAGCAGTTTTTCTGATCCGTGGAGCGAAAATTCATTTTTCGCTCATATTTCTTTGGAATATTCTAGAAGTTTTGTTACAACATTCCTTGGAAAACCTGTAGGTTATATCTGTTGTGAACATCTTATTGATGAGATGAATCTACTGAATGTTGCTGTAGATGAGAAAATGCGAAAAAGAGGAATCGCTGAAGGACTTATATCTTTAATTAGTGATCTTTGTGCATATCTTGATGTTGTTGCTCTATTCCTTGAGGTGAGAGTATCAAATATTCCTGCGCAGAGTCTTTACAAAAAGCTTGGATTCAAGAATGAAGGTATTCGAAGAGGTTATTATTCAAGACCTACAGAAGATGCTTGTATTATGACAAAATATTTTGTAAGAGAGGAATTACTTAATGAAAATTCTTGCTATTGAGTCATCTTGTGATGAAACGGCTGCAGCTGTAGTTGAGGACGGTAGAAAAGTTCTTTCAAATGTTATTTCATCACAAGTTGAAGAACATAAATTTATGGTGGCGTTGTGCCTGAAATCGCATCAAGAAGACATTCTGAAAATATTTCTGATGTTGTAAAAAAGGCAATCTCTGATGCTGGTTGTGATTTTGAATCGATTGATGCTATTGCTGTTACATATGCGCCCGGACTTATAGGTGCACTTCTTGTTGGTGTAAATTATGCAAAGGGATTGTCTTTTTCAACAGGTAAACCTCTAATTCCTGTTCATCATCTTCGTTCTCATATTGCTGCTAACTATGTTACACATTGTAACCTTGAACCGCCTTTTCTTTCATTAGTTGTTTCTGGCGGACATAGTCATATTATAAATGTAAAGAGTTATACTGAGTTTGAAATTATCGGTAGAACACGAGATGACGCAGCAGGAGAGTGTCTTGATAAAGCCGCAAGAGCAATGGGTGTGCCTTATCCCGGCGGTGCTAATCTTGATAAGATCGCAAAAGACGGCAATTCTGATGCATATAAATTCCCTCATCCGAGAATTGATGGTTCACCTCTTGATTTCAGTTTCTCAGGACTTAAAACATCCGTTATTAATATCATTCACAATGCATCTCAAAAAGGAGAAGAAGTCAATGTGAAAGATATAGGTGCTTCATATATCAGAGCTGTTGTCAATTGTCTTACAGAAAATCTTATGAAAGCTGTTGAAATGACAGGTCAGAAAAAGATAGTTGTTGCAGGTGGAGTTTCTGCAAATTCTGTTTTAAGAAGGGAGCTCGGTGCAATATGTGATAAGAATAAACTTGAGCTTTATATGCCCGAGTTATCATACTGCGGAGATAATGCAGTAATGGTTGGATCTCAGGCTTTTTATGAATACAATGAAGGGCATATTGCCAATGAAAATCTTAATGCAATTGCATCTTTAGGTATTGACAAAAATCCTGTTTAATGATATCATATATATGATTTTGGCAATTTTTTATATGTACAAAAATGTTGTATAATTTTTGTTCAAATTGCGAAAAATATTTTGTAAATTAATCCAAAAAGGAGAAATAATAATGGAGCTTACAACAAACAAATCCATTCTTGAATGGATCAAAGAAAAAGCAGAACTTGTAAACCCCGACAAAATCGTTTGGATCGACGGTTCAAAAGAGCAGATTGAAGCACTTCGTGCAGAAGCTTGTGCAACAGGCGAAATCATCAAGCTCAATGATGAACTTCTTCCCGAATGCTACCTTCACAGAACAAAGCCCAATGACGTTGCTCGTGTAGAAGACAGAACTCTCATCTGTACTCCCACAGAAGAAGAAGCTGGCCCCACAAACCATTGGATGGAGCCCAATGCATGTTATGAAATGCTTTATAACATTGCAAAGGACAGCTACAAGGGCAGAACAATGTACGTTATTCCTTACTCAATGGGTCCCGTTGGTTCACCCTTCTCAAAGGCTGGTATTGAACTTACAGACTCAATCTATGTTGTTCTTAACATGATCATCATGACAAGAGTTGGTAAGAACGTTCTTGAAGCACTTGGCGACAGCAATGACTGGGTTCGTGGACTTCACTGTAAGTGTGACATTGATCAGGAAAAGAGATGGATCTGTCACTTCCCCCAGGACAACACAATCATTTCAGTTAACTCAGGTTACGGCGGAAACGTTCTTCTCGGTAAGAAGTGTTTCGCTCTTCGTATCGCATCATACCAGGGCTGGAAAGAAAGCTGGCAGGCAGAGCATATGCTCATCCTCGGCGTTGAAAATCCCCAGGGTGAAGTTAAGTACATCTGTGCTGCATTCCCCTCAGCTTGCGGTAAGACAAACCTTGCTATGCTTATTCCTCCCGCAGGTTATCAGGAAGCTGGCTATAAAGTTTGGTGCGTAGGTGACGATATTTCCTGGATTCGTAAGGGTGCAGACGGCAGACTTTATGCTATCAACCCCGAAAACGGCTTCTTCGGTGTTGCTCCCGGTACAAACATGAAGTCAAATCCCAACGCTCTTCTTTCAACAAAGCAGGGCACAATCTTCACAAACGTTGTTCATAACCTTGATAACAATACAGTTTGGTGGGAAGGTCTTGATAAGAATCCCCCCACAAATGCAAACGATTGGCTCGGCAACAGCTGGAACGGTGCAGAATCAACAGAAAAGGGTGCACATCCCAACTCAAGATTCACAGCTCCCACAGCTAATTGTCCTTGTCTCAGCAGCGAATTCGAAAATGCTCAGGGTGTTCCCGTTTCAGCATTCGTATTCGGTGGCAGACGTGCAAAGCTTGCTCCCCTTGTTTACCAGGCAAAGAACTGGAACAACGGTGTATTCGTAGGTTCAATCATGGCTTCAGAAACAACAGCAGCAGCTGCAGGTGCAGTAGGTGTTGTTCGTCGTGATCCCATGGCTATGCTTCCTTTCTGTGGCTACAATATGGCTGAT
>JAZUCO010000045.1:0-5054 GCA_045639185.1 Acutalibacteraceae bacterium | reverse complement strand
ATGCGAATGACCTGAAAAATCAACCACGTTCGGATAGTTTTTCAGTATCGGAGTAAAAAAATCGTGCCCCCAACCGTCAATATCACCGCTTCCGTAAACGGTGTATTTGACGTGTTCGTGATGCATCAGAAAAACAGGCTTATCGGGAGTATCCGCAACAGCTTTATCAAGCTCTTTTATAAGCCATTTCTTCTGCATCGGTGTATAATATATTTCGGGCAGTTTACAGGTTGAAAGCCCGATAAAATGATATCCGCCGATAACCGTATGAAAATCGGTCGGCTGATTTGTCAGGGAATTATAATATGTCAGGGATTTCTTCCCCATACTTATTGAATCATGCCCCTTTGCAACAACACATAAAACCTCAGTGTCTTTTTCCGTTGCATAATCATAAATAAGCTTAAAGGCATCAAATTCCTCTTTTCTGCCCTTATCGGTGATATCACCTGCAATAAGAAAAGCATCAAGGTTTTTATAAAATTCATCTTTTTCTGCAAATGCAAAAGAGATGTCAACTGCCTTTTTCAGTCTTCTGTATCCAGACGCGCCGATGCCCTCAATATGTGAGTCGCTGCATACTGTAAAACGCATAACGGGAATAAATTTATCGTTCATAATATCATCCTATTGAAAATAAATACTCAGGGCAAAAAGTGTCTGCGCAGGAAAATAAGTATAAGTCACTGCGTGACGGAGAATCTCCGGCAGTTCCATTCCGCCCGATTTGAGCCCCAACATTATATCTGATGCAATAAAAAGACTTGCACCGAGAATCATGCACAATCCAAAGGAGAGATTACCGGCTCTGATTGCAATAATACCTTTTGTGACACCACAGACAAAGAAAAACAGAAGAATCAAACCATAGATAAGAATGGGGATTTCAAGCTTTCCTAAGTCAATTTTTACTTTTATAATGAAAACTATGGGAATGAACATAATCATCGTCAGAATAAGAACGGGGACTATATAATCAATTGCCCTCATTTCACCGACAAGAAGGAATGTGACGCTGTAAACAATATGTCCGAGTGCAAAGAACAGAATTCCGACAGGAAAATATCTGTCTTCTTTATAGCTCAGGAAAAAGTCGCCGAGAACACCGAAAATAAGTGCAGTAAGTATCAGGAGTGAATAAAGCGTTACTCTGTAAAGGGCAACTGCCGATAAAACACCCGTGGCAAGATACATAAATGCACAAAGCATTTTTATTTTAAATCCGTATTTAGATGAAAGCCCTGTTTTTTGTGTTATTACAGGCATCAGGGCAGAAAATGCAGCAAAAATCAAAGGTAATGTTTTCATATTTATCTTATTTATGATTGAAAATTCTTTCGGCAGTATAAGTGCCGTCTGCTTTTATGTCAAGAAGTGTACAGCCCTGTATCCACTCATTTTCGGGCGATTCAAACTTGGTTTCCATGTTGTAAACACCGTAGCCCGAGGATTGAATGTAGGATAAGAGAATATCCTCATACATAACACCGAAATCGTTTACATGATCATGACCGAAGTAAACAGCCTGCGTACTGCCTTTTTCAAGCATAGAATCAACAAGACCTGAATCAAAGCCCGATTCGCAAACACCTTCTCTTTTTTCTCCGTAAAGGAAATCACTTTCGGCATATTCCTTTTCCGCCTGATAAGGAGGAATGTGTATAACTGTTATGGATTTGAAGTTGCCGTATTCAGCCTCAAGTGCATCGTGCTTGTCCTTATACCACTGTACCTGAGAGGTTTTTACACCGTCATAGACTTCGCCCTCTTTTGTAACACCGTATTCTGCTTTGCTTTCGTCGGTCATATAACTGCCTGAGTCCATAAAGAAAAAAACTTCTCTGAGTGTGCCGTCAGAATTCAGAATATTGATTGTGTAGTTGCCGTTGCCGTCAACATTTTCTTTGCCGTTTCTCATAAGGCAATTCTCATAAGAAGAGAAAATTTCAACATTTTCCTCTCTTGAAACAGCAAGGAAACCTTCACCCTCGTGGTTACCGAGCACTGCTGCCCAATAAACACCGAGAGCTTCCATAAGCTCAGCGAATTCGGTTGTTCGCTTTTTATTGAAGCCTGATGAAATGTTGTCACCGCCGAAAATAACAAGGTCGGGCTTTTTCTCGGTTATATTCTTCACTATGTATGAAACAGTATGATTATCTTTATCTTTTTTCCCGTTCAGGTGAGTATCTGTAAACATCAGCACCCTGAAATCTTCGTCTCTGTTCTTTTTTATTGTGACGCTGTCTTCATCTTCTCTGACGATTTCCACATCATTTTTTATTTTTTCAACTGATGCGATATCAAAGGATATGCCCTGTGAATTTTTATAAATCAAAAAGCCGCTTGCACCAATTATCACTAGAAGCACAATCGCAAGGATAAACTTTATACTTTTTTTCATATATACCAATCCTTTATATTTACTCAATTATATGATAACATCTAATTTATTATATTTCCTTAAATATTTTGATTGATTTAACAGGTTTTCTTGACTTTTTTGATATAGAATGATATTATCGGAAATGAAGGAAGGTGCAGATTTTGAACCAGATCAAATTTGACCCGTCTGAAAAATTATATTTTCATCACGGTATGAGCAAAAGGATTGAGGAAACGGGGACTTCATGGCCTCATTATCATTCTCTTTATGAGATATATTTTCTTGAGGAGGGTAACTGCACCTATATTATAGACAACAAAGTTTATAATGTTCAGTCGGGTGATATTGTAATAATTCCTGACGGTATAATTCACCATACAAAATACGATAACATAAAACATTCAAGAATACTTATCAATTGCACATGTGAGTACGTACCGGTTTTTGTACAGTCAAGTATTTCTACAGGCAACTACCTTTACAGAAATCCGTTTATATCTGATGAGATAAGAAATATACTCGGAAAAATAGAAAACGAATATAATTTCAAAGACATTTTGTCTG
The DNA here is from genome assembly GCA_045639185.1 of Acutalibacteraceae bacterium. Taxonomy (GTDB): domain Bacteria; phylum Bacillota; class Clostridia; order Oscillospirales; family Acutalibacteraceae; genus UBA1081. Next base: position 2,104 of record JAZUCO010000045.1, on the reverse strand, counting down.
ATGAAATAATCGCCTGTTATACTCATTCATTGTTTTATCTGCTTATACGTAACACCGAATCGTGCATTGATATTGATGACGGTAACAAGATTATTGAGAAAGCTGTAGCATATATAAAAGAGAATTTTGCTTCGGATATAACCCTGTCCTCTCTGGCAACGATGTTTTCAGTCAGTCCCGAGCATTTTTCCAGACTGTTCAAAAAAGAAACGGGGTTAGGCTTTTCAAAATATCTCAACTCTCTGAGATTGCAGCATGCCGAACAGCTTCTCAGAAGCCCTGACGGACCGAATATAACGGGGATTGCTGAAATCTGCGGATTTGAGGACAGTAATTATTTTTCTAAAAAGTTCAAGGAAGTTTACGGCACATCACCTAAAAAGGTACAGCAGAAAATATAAAAAAAGATGTAAAAATATATTTGAAATGAGATGGTATAATGAAAACCTTAAAACCTGACCTCTGCAGTGCAGAGTGTATAAAAAAAACCGAAAAGCCCGTTCTTACAAAAGATGATATTCCTTATGAAGCTTCACTGATTTTTAATGCAGGTGTTGCTAAATACAAAGGCAGATATGTTATGGTCTTCCGTAACGATTACGGACCTACGGAAAAAACTTATCCCAAGGTACGCTTTAATACTTCTCTCGGTTTTGCCGTAAGTGATGACGGAATAAACTGGAAGGTCAGCGAAAAGCCTCTTTTTGACAATAAAAATCTTTTGCCCGAGGACGAAATAAAAAGGCTTTATGATCCGAGAATTACTGTTATAGACGGTAAACCTTATCTCTGTATGGCTATGGATACCCGTCACGGTGTGCGGGGCTGTATTGCTGAAATTGATGATAATTTTGAAAAAATAAATATTATCAGTGCTTCTGCTCCCGATAACCGCAACATGGTACTCTTCCCTGAAAAAATAAATGGTAAGTATGTCCGTCTTGAAAGACCGTTCCCCGTTTATTCAAGAGGCGGCAAGGACAGATTTGATCTCTGGCTTTCAACTTCCCCTGATCTCGTTTTCTGGGGTGAAACTGAGCTTGTTCTTGCTGTTGAAGATGTTCCTTATGCTAATGATAAAATCGGTCCCGCAGCACCGCCTGTAAAAACGGACAAGGGCTGGCTTACAATTTTCCATGCAGTAGACAAAGATGAAACAAGAGAAAAGAACGGCTGGGAAACATCATGGAAAAAAAGATACTGTGCAGGGATTATGCTTCTTGATCTTAATGACCCGACAAAAATTGTCGGTATGAGCAAGCTTCCCCTTATTGCTCCCGAAACTTATCACGAAACGCAGACAGGCTTCCGTCAGCACGTAATTTTCCCCGGAGGTATGATTCTTGAAGATGACGGAGAAGTGAAAATCTACTACGGTGCATCAGATACAGTTGAATGTCTTGCTACAGCAAGGGTTGAAGACTTGCTTGCACTTTGTACGGAGAATCGCAAATAGAAATAAAAACAAGTTTTGTTTTTCGTACTTATAAAGGGTGGGGGCTATTTTGTTGCTCCTAAAGAAAGATAATTCCACCTTAAAAAATTCAAGAGTTTATTATACATAATATTGTTTATTAAATCATTATACTTGAATTGTTAAACATAAAAATGTTAATATGTATCTGTGAATAAAATCGGAAGAAGTGAGCAGATTGAAAGACAATAAGATACACATAGCATACGGTTTTCATGTTAATTGCTACCATTCATATCGTGGTGATACAAATGATAATCTCGGTTTTGGCTCGGATATAAGAATTATAAGAAAAATTCTTGACGTGCTGACCGAATTCAATGAAAAAGGGATTCCTGTAAAAGGCACATGGGACACGGAGAATTTCTTCTCTTTGCAAAAGATTCTTCCTGAATACGCACCTGATATTATTGAAAAAATGAAAGAGCGTGTTACAAAATTCGGTGATGAAAATATCATAATGGGCTACAATAACGGTGCACTTTCTGCTATGACTGAAGATGAATTCTGTGAAAGCATCAATCTCGCAATCACAAATAAAGAGGGCAGCGGACTCGTTGATATCTTTGGTAAATGTGAAAAAATTGTCCGTCCTCAGGAAGTTATGTTTACTCCTTCTCAGGTAAGTCT
>JAZUCO010000044.1:0-15922 GCA_045639185.1 Acutalibacteraceae bacterium | reverse complement strand
CTCAGGCACATGCTTACACTCTTTTTGTAAGAGAAAGAGTTGATGAAGAAGCTGAAATTGCCGCATATAAAGAGCAGTACGGTGAAGAGAATGTATATGTTGTTGAAAAGGGTCTTATCAGAACTCCTTATGCTTCATTCTCAGGTGAAAAAGATTATGTCGTTTATATGAAGCAGGGAGCTTATGTCCTTGCTCAGCATGCATACGACATTATGAGTGAAGAGGATGAAAACAACTGCATCGAACCCGATGCTCCCGGTCTCAATGCATTCGGTCTGACACGATTCCCCTTTGTGAATTTCTATAACTGCGACAATATCAAGTTTGTGGGCAGAGGTGTCCTTGACCTTTCTCACCTTGACAGAAGAGAACGCCGTGGCGTTGTATTTACACAGTGTAAGAATATCGAAGTTGAAGGTATCAAAATCGTCAACTCACCCGAATGGTCATTCATTACATATCTCTGTGACAATATCAGCATAAAGGATGTTGACATTTTCGGTTACAGACAGAATTCAGACGCATTTGCAATCTGCAACTCAACAAACGGCACAATTGAACGTTGTTTTGCACGAAGCGGTGATGACCTTTTTGATGTAAAGACACTTGGCGGCCCCATTGATTCAAAAGCTGAAAACATCACATTCACAGATTGTGTTGCCTGGGGCGGTAAAGCAAGATGTTACGGTATCCACGGTGAAGTAAACAGACCCATAAAGAATATCACATACAAAGAGAGCGCAGTTATCTGCCGTGACGCAACATGGAATAATAACCGTGTTGCATCTCTTGCAGTTATCATCGAGCTTGCAGAAGGCAGTATTGACGGAGTAGTTTTTGATAATATCGAGATTTTCCGTGATGACGGCAGGGCTATGGCTTGCGTTGTATTTACGGAAGACATCAGCGATATGGATACAGTGCCCATCAATAATTTCACAGCAGATAATATCGTGTTTAAGAATATCACATACAACGCTGCGATGAAGTCAAAATTCTCAGCAGCAAACGAAACAAACACTGTAAATGTTACTGTTGAAAATGTAAAATTCAGCAAGTTCAATTCAGCCACAGATAAAAATCTTATGTTTGAATCAGACGCTTTTGCAAATGTAACTTACAGATAAAACGAAAGTCCCTGTCAGAGATGACGGGGACTTTTTTTGTTGTTAAATAAGTGATTTGCCTTCCCATTCATCGTCGGGAGCAGCACCGAGAAGTGTTGCGATTGTGGGAGCAATATCCATAATATTCACATCTTTGAGAACTTTGCCTTTTTCAAATTTTTCACCGCTGATGATAACGGGAATGAGCATATCTTCGGGCATTTCGCTGCCGTGAGTTCTGTCGTGACCGCCGTGATCTGCAGTGATGATATATGTATATTCATCACCGAGCTCAGTCATAATTTTTTCAATATTATTCCAGCTGTTCTGTATTGCAGATATATATTCATCACTCATCCAGCCGTGTTTGTGGCCTGCCCAGTCTGTGTAACCGAGATAAAGGAAAGTAAAGTCGGGCACATATTCTTTTGCATATTCAATAAGCTCATCAGTAAGCTTTTCACCTGCTTCAAGATAGCCGATTCTTCTGCCTGCATAGAAACAAGCGTGTGCAAGAGAATTGGGGCGTGAAACATCACGGATTTCTTCCCAGTTATAGAAGATTGCACATTTTTTGTCAGCCTGCTTGAGCACTTCGCAAAGACCGTTGATAGGCCTTACCTGAGGCATATAAGTGTTTGTTGTTGTGCCGTGTCTCTCAGGTGTAACGCTGTGGAAAAGAGAAATGTGGCAGGGAAGAGTAACTGAGGGAAAAACAGTTTCAGCGTTCATTGTGTAAGAAGAATTGCTGATGATTTTCTGTGCATTTTCAATGTTTGTCAATGAGTCGGGACGCATACCGTCTACAAGAATCAAAATTGTTTTCATTATAAACAACTCCTTTATGGAAATATGATATCAGATATTTTATGTGATTGCAATACACTCGGATTATTTGCCGCTGAGTTCAGATATAATATTTTTCAGCACATTCCAGTTGTTGACTGCAAGATATTTTTTGCATTTGTCATCACTTCTGAATTCAGAACTGAGGCCTGATTTCTCGCAGAGCAATACAGGAGTCATTCCGCTGAGTGACGAACCGTAAACATCAGGTTTTATGCTGTCTCCGCAATACCAGCAGTCTGAGGCTTCGAGTCCTGCATATGAAAGAGCTGTGCTGAAAATGTTTGCAGAGGGCTTTGTGAAAAGAATATCTGCACTTGTAAGGCAGAATTCAAAATCTGCCGTGGGGATAAACCTTTTTATCGCAAGATTCAGACTCTCTCCGCTCATCATATTGTTGCTGATAACGGCTGTGCGTATGCCCTGAGATCTGAGTGTTTCAAGAAGCTCCGGCACACCGTCAATAACACGTCTCGATGAGTTGAAATGGTCAAAAATTTCTTCCTGCTCTGCCATAGGAATATCAAAATGAAGCCCCGTATTCATTGCAGTATATCTGATAACAGCCGACAGCGGAATTTCAAGAATAATTCCCTCCCGTGAAGTAAGCCCCGAAACATCATTCATAAATAAATCCCAATATTCACCGAGTTTTTCTGCAGTTGTGACTTCAGGATTGAGAGAAGCAAGACGGAGCTTATCAAGTCCTTGAACGGGGTCACATTTTCCGTCATCAAAAAGAGTTCCGCCCACATCAAAAAGTATCATCTTCGGTTTTTTGTCGTAAGGCATAATGTTTCACCTGCGCAGATTTCTGTGTCAATTTGACTTCATGATATCACATCTGTTGTGCGGTTGCAAGACAAAATCCCCGCCTCAAAGGTGGGGAGCTGCTTTTACGTTTTACTCTGAATCAGTTTTTCTGAGTTCAGCTGAGTAAGTCTTGCTGTTTCACGGGTGAATGCGCACACGTAGTCGGGTTTTTTTGAGAAATCGCCCGTTTCCGTATAGCATATTGCCGCACATACATTGCAGAGGTGGCGATAATTGCAGACAGCGCATTCGGCAGGAAGTCTTATTTCTGCGGTAAAAGATTTTACCTGCTTCCATGCTTCTTCAAAACCGAGAGTTTTTACATCGAAAGATTTATCAATCATTCCGCAGACAGCCATTTCACCTTTTTTGTTCAGCCAGAAACTGCTTTTTCCTGCTCTGCAAAGAACACCGTTGCCTTCGGTACATTTTTTGCTTTCGGCAGAATACTCATTGATTCTGTTTTTCATGTTCTTTGCTCTTGCAATGAATTCTTCCGCTGAATATCTGAGCATTGACCAGTTTACACGGCTCTCTGCAGCCTCAGTTGGTGTAAGACGGTTTGAATTTTCACCATAAGAGCTGTCAAGTCTTACCTGAGGATACATATATGATGTGGATTTTATGTGTATTCCGAGTTCATTTGCAACTCTGAATATATTTTTCGTATCATCACGGTTGTCGGGTGTGATACTGCAGTTGAATCTTACATCAATATCGGCATCACGCAGATATTTTATATTTTCCATTATAGTATCAAAAGCGCTGACACCTGTGAATTTCTTGTAGGTCTCGTTGTCGGAACCGTAAAGAGAAATATTCAGACGATTTGGCGGATACTCATTGAAAAGCTTTTTTATTTTGTCTGAAATCAGATATCCGTTTGTGTTTATTGAAATTACAAGACCCATTTCGTGCAGAGCTTTGTAAATTTCGGGGAAGTCTTCACGCAGAAGAGGTTCACCGCCCGTTATGAGAAGAAAAACCATACCTGATTCAACAGCTTTTATGCCTGTTTCTATCCACCATTCGGCAGGGAGCTCTTCTTTTTTTAACAGATTACTCTGTGCGTTGTGTACATAACACATTCTGCAATTAAAGTTGCATCTGCTTGTGATTTCAAATGTTCCTGAGGCGGGAATGCCCTTTTCCTTTGCCTTGTTGTGAAGGTATGAGGATATCAAAGGCTCTTCGGGTACGGGATTTATTGAAACGGGAGTGTTTTTCACAAGAATTACCTCTTTTTACGGGTCCGAAAAAGCCGTATCATCGAAAATCAAAGATACGGCTTACGGGAATTAAGATTCAAATACGTTTGAGTCTGCTGTGGGTACGTGATAGCAGATAAGACCATCTGCTTCAGGGGAGTACATCATGCAAGCGCTGTTTTCAGCAAAGAGTGTCAGTCCGGGCTGGCCGGGGATTTCAACAGGACACTCTGCAGGGTTAGCTGTTGCTGAATATATACAGCCTGAAGAGATGTTTGTTGCAAGCATTAAGCTCTGAAATGCAATTGCAGGTTTTGTATAAGTTTTCATGCAAATAACCCCCTTATGAAGTTGATAATCTTTTTGATAAATTCAATAATTCTGCTGAATATGTTGCTTAATGCATTGTTGCCGTTTTCAGTTTCATCTGTCTGAGTTGAATCGTCTTCGGGTGAATCTGTTTCGGGTGCATTTTCAACAGTTATTGAGTCTGTGAAGAATGTATCGCTTGTGTTGCCGCAGATATCATTGAGAGTGACATCAAAGGCATATTCACCTGCCTGTGCAGTTGTGAATGAGTATGTCCATACTCTGTAGCCGTTTTCATCAGTTGTGAATTCTGTGATTTCAACACCGTCAATAACAATGCTTTCAATTTCGGGAAGAGTTGTGATTTTGAGTGTTGCATCATCACCTGCTGTGACTGATGATTCGTTCCAGAACATATCAATGTTTTCAGGATTGAACGGGTCTGCAGCGTTAATGGAAGCTCTCATTGCAAAAGCAGCCATCATGGGAGTATCTTCATAAACCATAAAGCTTGCAGGTTCTGTGTTTGAAAGTGAATTGAATGCCTGCTTGAGAGATGTAAGAGAAACAACAGCATCTGAAACGTTTGTGATTGTGATTGTACCGCCTACGTAAGATGTGATGTCAAAGAACATTTCTGTTGCACTGTTTACTGTGATATTCTGAGCAGCTGAATTTACAGAAATCTTTGCGTCTTTGCCTGAAACAACTTTCATACCAATCTGAAGCTTTGCAAGGTCTGTTTCGCTGACATTGAATGCGATTGCCTGATTTTTGCTCAGGTAGAGCTCATTCTTGGGACCCTGTGCTTTATATGTAGCAAGATAATTTTCTGTGGTTGCATTTCCGTCAAGGAAGATTACACCGCTTGTTCCGAATGAATCGTATGTTGCATCTTTTGAAAGAACCATATCTCTGATTTCTGTGTATGTGGGAGCAAGTTCACCGTCTGCAGCGTGTGCATTGTATACAACAGCACTTGTATAGCTACCGGCTTTAGGATTGTATGCAGGGTTGAAAATTCTTACAGAGTCAATGTAGATGCTGTAATCGCCTGTACCTGATGCGGTATCGTAGTTCGGATCGAATGCACGGCTGTAAATGGGCTTGATAACAACATCATATTTGCCGTAATCGAGATCGTTTCTGTTGATAACGGGAATCTGATAAAGGCTGTTGTCTGTCTGTTCCTCTGTGGGAGCAAGTGAATCGCCCTCACCTGTGTAGCCGTAATATGTGTCTACAATGAAGTTCTTTACAATAGTGGATGTTCCTGCTTTGTAAATTGCAACCTGAACCATACCTGTGTCTTTGCTTGTTACGCAGTAGAGATTGAAGCCTGTACCGTAGAATGTGAAGTTTGCATAGGGGATTTTGTCACCGACAGAGTTCTGATTGACTGTTGTAACCTGAGCAGTGCCGAGTGAATATGTGTAGCTGTTTGCATATGCATCATCATAGCCGTATGCTCTTGCTGATGCACCGGGTTTGTCTGCAGCCTGGAAAATGGTGTCTGTGATTGCCTCACCTGTGCTTGTCCACTCGTTGTATGTTGTGTCGCCTATTGTTTCAACTGCACCGTCTGTGAAGCTCATAAATGATTCTTCATAGTAGATGTTTGTTGCAGGAATGACGGTTACCATTGCATAGTAATAGTTGTTACCTGACTTGCATTCGTAATAGAATGTATCTTCTTTGTCCATTGCTGTTGTTGTGGGAGTGTAGACAATGTATGAGCCTGTAACAGATATTTTGCCGTAAGTTGTTGTTGTGTTGCCTGTAAGCTGACTTGAAGAATAAGCCTTGTTGTTAAGGACAGTGTCGTTATTGACGGATGAAGCAACACCTGAGATTGTTGCATTTGCAGGAACTGTGTCATTGCTGAGTGCCTGAATCTTTACGGGAAGACCGAAGTCTACAACAACTGCATCGTCAACTACTGAAATTTCTTTCCATACAGCATAAAGTGTAACAGTTGCGTTGTTTTCACTTGCAAGTCTGCTTACTGTCTGACCGAGCTGATAATCAGGAGCTGTTGCTGAAGCTGAATTTGCCCAGCCGACAAGGATATAACCTGACTTTGTGAATCCGCCGTTTTTAAGAGTTACAACATCTGTGTAACTGACAGTTGTTCCGCCGGTTGACAATCCTGAGCCGCCGTTAGCGTTATAAACAATTGTGTATTTGTTTTCTGTCCACTGTGAATAGATTGTCTTGTGCGCTGTAGCGGTGTGTGATTCTGAAGCATCTGTGCCGTCAGCATATTTCCAGCCGTTAAATGTGTAACCGGGTCTTGTGAGAGTCTGAAGTGTTCCGTATTCAGCATTAATATCGTGAACAGACTCAGTTTTTGAATAATCAACATCTTCATAATATTTTGAAGCTTCAATAAGTCTGATATTGCTGAAGATTGACTTGTTTGTTGTTGAGTTTTTGTTTCCGAAACGGAAAGATGTAAATGACACATTTGCAGGAGTTCTGAACTTCATAACAACGTGTTTATCTGTTGTCTTGCCGTCTTCTGATGATACAAAGAAACCATTTATGTAAATGCCGGCTGCGGGAGCAGCAGAACCATACTGAATTGTTCCGTTTGAAATGTCTACTGCATTTCCGTTGGCATCAAAGAAGAATAAGTGCATTTGATAGCCTGCATCTGAAGTGATGTCGTATTCAAATACATATTCAGTATTGCCTGCAAGAGAAACTGTGAAGTATTCATCAAGAGCTCTTGTGCCGTTGAACCAACCGCAGTAAACGTCTGCAGATGCAGTACCGTTGCTGTTTACGATAATTGATGCGCCTTCGTTAACAATTGAAGCGTGATCAAGGTTGATTTCCATACTTGCGGGTTTCTGCGCGAACTCGTGAGCGCTGAAATGGTTGTCATACTTCAATGAATAAATAATTTCAAGAGCATCAATTGCTTCGTTGAGAGATTTCTTTGCTGAGTCGATTGTTGCCTGAGTTGCAGCAGGTGTACCGAGAATTGTTGCTGCATATTCAAAGGCAATGATGAAGTTGTTGTATGATTCAAGAGTGTAATCACCCTGAGTGATAGTCTGACCTGTAAGAACAGCTTCACGGAGTGCACCCTTGTCTGTTACTGAACAGAGGACAGAAGTACCTGCATTTGCATATTTTGAAAACAGATTTGAATAACATCTGCCTTGTACGTATGCGTGGATATATTTGCCGTTAATATCTGAAACGCTGAATGAAGGAACTAATGATTCTCTGTAGGGAAGAGTCTTGGAACCTGCAATATCATCGTGTGAACTGTAATTTGTCCAGCCGCTCGGTGTTGAATTATAATCATCAGTAGCTGTGAATGAATTAACAGTGCCCAATGTGTACCATGTGTCAAAATCCTTCAATGAATTCTTTTTTGTAGAACCGACTCTGAGAGCATCAAAACCTATATTCAGATTCGGAATCTGGTTTGTGTTTGTGTAACGTGATGAGTCAACTGTCAGCAAACCAAGATAGCTCTGTGTTCTTGAGTTGTCTTCACCGTCATTTGCACCCTGAAGAACATATGCATTTTCGCTGTAATCATCAGAAATATGCGTATTGCCATCTCTGATATAGCTCTTATCTGTAGTTTCAATGTAATCGTGAGAATCCTCGGAGTTGCCGGATGGAATATCTGATGCATTCGGATAAGCAAGAGGATCTTTCTTGAAATAACCTGAGTCGTGAACATCGGCATGGAAAGAACCGAGAGGGGATCTTGTGCTGTGGTCTATTCCGTTTATACCTGTAATCCAGGACGAAACTTCATTATTAACATCACTGTATCTTCTTGACTCAGCAACAGCACCGACTGTGCGTTCAGGTGCATACAGAACTGTGTATGCTGTGTTTGTTCCGACCTTTGCACCGTCGTTGTAGAATGTAATTTCCCATTTTACAACGGCTGTTGTGTTATGCTTGAGTGCTGATTTCAGGTTAATATTATACACTTCATCTTTTATAAATGAACCTGTGTCATCAAGTGAAATTGTCTGACCGTTATAGCCGCTCAATGTAACAGTATTTGATGAATCAGATACATTTGTAAGCTTTATGCTGAATGAATCGGCTTTGTCATTATCAAAATGAACACCGAAATACATTTTATCGTTGTTTTCCGCAACAGTTTTTACGTTATAGAAATGATCAGCATCAAGAATGTTGTTTACGTATTTCTGACCGTTTGTGTTGTTTGCGGGATCAAGATATACAGTTTCGGGAACTGCAACCTTTGTTTTTGCAAATTCAGCAGCAGCTTCTTTGTCGCCCACAACCTGGAAGTCATTATGGATATTTTCAACTGTACCCGTTGTGATGTAATACGAATATTCTGTGGGAGTGTAGCTTTGGAATGTTCTGATTCCTACAGGCGCAATGTATGAAGTGTTGACTTCAACAGCAGGATTCAATGTTGATGCATGTCTGTCTGCACCTGAATAAATGGGAGGATATATTCCGTAGAAGAAGTTTGTGGCTTCAGGTGAGTAAAGACCGATACCGAAGCTGTCTGCGTCATCACTTGCCATAAATGCAGCCCAGTGTTCCTGAGTATCACGGTTTGTAACAGGACGTTCGCCACCATAATGGGCATCAAAGTATTTCTGGTCTGTTATTCCCCAGAATTCAGGATTTGTGTCGTACCAAAGATTATCTTTATTCCATGCTTCGTCTGCGCTTACGTTATTGTATACGTAATGGTTAAGAGGTTCGATTGTGTAGAATGCAGGTAATTCCTGTGTTGTCTGCGCTGTGGGAAGTCCTGAATAGTCAACCATACGGTTGTAAACTTTCATCATTCCGTCTTCAAAGACATATGTTGCTTCTACATATGTATCGGTAATATAATCTTCACCGTAGCGTTTTACATATGAATCTGTAACTTCATTAGGATTGCTTTGTTTGAATAAATTTCTTACTGCGGGTTTGCTTTCAATAATGTCTGCAAAATCATCTGACCATTTTGCCCAGTCAAGGGGACGAGCCTTGACATAAATGTAGTTTTCGCCTATTTCGTAATCAATAACTTTACTGGGTTCACTTGCTACGTTACCGCCCTGAACGGGGTTGTAGTTCCAGTCTGCGTTGTTATAATAACCCTGATCATAAGGCTTTTCGTGTGTGCCGTAATATGACTGCTGAAGATAACGGCCGGTATCACGGATGTTGATAAGGTTGACCTCTTTGCTTTCTGAGATATAACCTCCGGGAAGCTTGTTTGCATAGTCAACTTTTGTTACATTTTTGCCGTTTTCATTATAAACTCGGGCAACAATGCCGCTGTTGAGTGCATAAAGTTCCGAAACAGCACCGCCGTTGAGGATATCAATACCGACTTTGTATTCGCTGTTGTTGAAAAATTCAGTTGTTGCTGAAGTATCGACATTTTTTAAGCTTGTGTTGACAGAAAAAAGCTCAAAAGAACCGAATTCGTTATTGAGAATCTCAAAACTGATTGATTCGATTTTTGTTTTTGTTGTTGTTGTAACTTCTTTTACAACTATCTCGTTGCTTGGCGTCAGCTCACCGCTGAAAACTTTATCGAGATAACCGTCAATGAGTGAAGTGAACTTTCCGTTGTCTGAGGGTTCAAGGAAGAACTCTTCTGTGTCGTTATTACCGTATTTGATTGTGCCTTTAACGTATGAATCAGAGAAATATGTTAATTCATAGCGGTTGAAAGCTGATGTTTCGTAATTTAATGTGTATTTGTTGTTTGCAATTTTTACAGATGTTACAGTACCGTTGACGGGGATTGATGTGTCATTGGCTGCTTTGACAGTTACTGTGAAAGTAGCTGTTTTCCCGCCGTAGTGAGCAGTAATAGTCTGTGTGCCTGTGCTTGTGAGATATGTGGGAGTGCAGTAATATCCTGAGAGGATGTTGAAAGCGCTTTCTCCCATTGTTGCAGTAAGAACAAGACCTGTGGAGTTGAATCTTTCACCGAGTGTGTAAGTTGTCTTTGCGGGCATTGTTGTCACAGAAAGAGAATCAACTTTAGGTTCAAATTTGGGGTAAACTGTAAGGCTGCCGTAATGAACGGGAGTGTCGGGATTGATTCTTGTGCCGTCACCGTTTTCACCTGTGTACCAACCTGCAAAAACCATACCGTCGGGAACATTTGTCGGAACGGGAAGTGTACCGTATGTGTCACCATAGCCGTAATCAAATGACTGACGAGGAGCGTGACCTGTCAGCACGGAAAAAGGTTTGTCCTTATTGGTGTTGTCGTTATAGTTTGCCTGGTAATAAAAAATAATATCACTTATTGTGCAAGAACGGGAAACTGCCTCTGCATTATTAAAAACAGTAAATACAAGCTGTACAAATTCTGTTGTTGCTTGTGTTGTAATATTCCATTTATTAATTCCGCTGTTCGGTGTTTCATAGTTATAAAATGTTATACATTTACCTTCTGCATCAAGTTCGACAATCCAAGGTTGTAAGTGTACCGCCCCCGGAAGAGTTCCTGTATCAAGATTATATGATAAATAATAAGGGGTTGACGGATTGACATCTATTGTATAATAAGCCAGATTGCTTGTTGCGGTATCAATTCCTAAACCAGTGAAAAGACTGCCGCTTGCAATTGGGTCTGATGTAATCGTAACGCTGTCTTTTGCTGTGTCGGGTGCTATTGTACCTGTGCTGCCACCTACCCAGGGGGTAACCGTCAACTCATTTGTTGCCCATGAGTCAAAGTCAAAAAGATTTTCAGGCTGAGGAAGAATTTCTGACTTGCAGATAGCAATATCCTTGACATCAGCATAAACAGAATTCATATCAGGTCTGGTTTCTGATGTGTCACCGATAGTAAAACGGATCTGAATAGATGTTACATTTTCAGGTGTTGTAAATTCAAATGTGTTGTCTTCATATTTTGGGGTGGGATAAGCTGCAAGGCTATGATATAATCCTTCGCTTGTGTAGAAAAAGACATAGGGTGTAAATGCCCATATGTTACCCGTAACGTGATAGAAGAAAGTGTATTTTGTGTTAGGTTCAACAGGCATATTGTAATAACTGCTGTTGCCTGATGCGTTTACTGTATCCATTGAGAATGCAGTGAAAATTTCAGTAACAGCCATATTTGTTTTGGTTAATCTGAAACTGCCGTTTTCAATGTCTGTTTCCAATGTGCCGTTGCCACCGTGAGGCATAACCGTTGTCGAGATTTTATGATTTGCCCATTTTTCGAAAACAAAAATATTGTTGAAAGCAAGTTCAACGGGATATGGGTCTATTGCCGCATATGTTACTAACATTGCAAAATTTGACATAAGCAATGAAATAACCAGCAGAATAGTAAGCAATGATTTGCAAGGTTTTTTCATATAGCAACCTCCATTTATTTATATTATAATAATTATAAATATACGAATGATATTGTAACAAAAAAAAGAAAGAAATTAATTACAAAAAAGAAAAAATAAGGAGTTTTTTTCAGTATTTTTATACTTCGTTTATTTGCCCAAAAAAAGAAGAAAAAACTTGTACTATTATTATATTGAGTTTTTTATGACGGTTTGGTAAAATATACACATCAATATATAAAAGGAGAAAATTAATATGAAATTCAAAAGAGTATTAAGTGTGGTTCTTGCACTTATAATGATGCTCCCCGTTACTGCATTTGCGGCAGACTCTGAAGCATCAGCTTATGTTCCTGATTACGATACAGAAACTCCTGTTATCATCGTTCACGGTATGAGCCAGAATAATACATATCTTGTTGATGAAAACGGTGAATGGGTTCCCGATGAAACAGGTTATGTTACAGGTTGGCCCCTTGAACTCGATGTTATGCCTCTTGTAAAGAGAGCACTCCCCAATATGCTTATGTCAATCGTAACAAGACAGGATATGGGGCTTACTGAAGCTATGTACGACGGTACACGTGACGCTCTCAGCCTTATCGAAAAGGATAACAACGGTAACTATATCAATAACATCGAAGTTCCCTGCTATGAAATGCCTATGAGCGAACTTCCCGATGAAGTAAGAGAAGAATATTTCACATTCCTTCCTATTCAGGAGCTTTGCGAAATCGTAGGCGCAGACAATGTTTATTACTTCGGTTATGACTCACTCGGCGATGTAATGTATGAAACAGAAAAGCTTCATCATTACATTCACGATGTTGTTCTTCCTCAGTCACCCAACGGTCAGGTAAAACTTTGTCACATCAGCCTTGGCGGCACAATTGCAATCAACTACCTTGAAACATACCCCGAAGATTATGAACTCATCAGAAAAATGGTATTTGTTATTCCTGCTATCGGCGGTTCAGATATCATCGGTGACCTCTTCACAGGTAACCTCAGCGTTTTCTATGATGATCAGACTCTTTATGAAGATCTTCTTGTAACTCTTCTCGGCGAAACACCTCTTGCATACCTTCTCAACATCGTTCTTCGTATTCTTCCCACAGATGTTCTCAAATCTGCACTCAAGGGGCTTTCAGAGGGTCTGGTTGACATTGCAGCTCTTCGTTCAACAATGATCTGGGCACTTTGTCCTGATGAATATTATGAAGAAGCAAAGTCAATGTGGCTTGACGGCAATGATGAACTCGCAGGTATCAGTGCTGACGTTGAATACTTTATGAATGCAAGAGCAAACTTTGAAGAAAACCTCTTCGCACTCCGTGATACAGGCTGTGAAATCTTCAATCTTGCTTGTTATGATATGAATCTCTTCCCCATCTGCAGAGAGTACAAAACAAAGAATGCTGACCGTGTTATCCACGCAGATTCACCTGCAATGGGTGCAACATTTGCAGACCTCGGTGAAACTCTCGGTGAGGGTTATGAAGCAGTAGGCACATATTGTAGTGATCCCACTCACAACCACCTTTCACCCGACGGTGTTGTAGATGCAACAACAGGTCTTCTTCCTTGTACAACATGGTATTTCAAGGCTCAGGCTCACGAACAGCTTCCCGAAAATGACGTTGCGCTCGGTCTTGCAATCAGAGCTATGGCAGATAACAATATGCACGATGTTTATTCTAACCCTGCATATCCTCAGTTCAATGAAGGCAGACTCACATACAATGCACGTAACAATATGATTTTCTGGGAAAGAGCAGACAAGACAAATATCAGCGAAGAAAAGAAAGCTGCAGTAGAAACTGCAATTGCAAAGATTGAAGCGCTTCTCGGTGAAACAATTGTTGATCAGGCTGCATGGAATGCTGCTGATGCTGAGCTTGAAGCAGCACTTGTTGATGCAGGTGTAATTGAAGACGAATCACCTAATGCATTCACAAAAGCTCTTACAGAGGCTCTCAAGAAAATCAATCAGAACATAAACAAGAGCTTCGCAAAATAATTCAGAATAACAGCAAACAGCCTCCGAATAAAACCGGAGGCTGTATTTTTTGCAGTTTTGAGAAAATTAAAAGTCCGTTTTATAGTACATATATTTCTGTATGATATTATCATACAGATTATACAGTTTGGCTGAATAATCAGGTGTAAATCAAAAAGAAAGAAGTATGAAAATATGTATTGTTATTTTTACAATGTAAACAGTAAAAACAAAGTGTTGCATGTGGACGGATGTCATTATTTGTCTTTTACGGATGAGCAGAACCTGCGAAAAAAAGAAAGTATTAAAAAAGCAGTGTTGCAGGGATTTTCTCTTTGTAAGCATTGCTTCAATATCGGCAACAGATTCAATGACAAATATCAGAAGTTCGGCAAGTATGGTAAAAATAATTATACATATGCATGCGGTAAGGATTGCCTTGATATAACAACAGGAAAAGGCAGCTGGAAGGTTGTATACGCACAGCATAAGCCGGTGTTGGAGCTTTTTCATCAGAATAAAGAAGAGCGACCAACTGATTTCAGGAGCCGTATACCTGGCTATCATTATCAGTATGTCAGCAGATATGAATTCGGTGATATAATTGATTATATCTGTGCTCACGACGGTAAGCTTAAGCCTCCTCCCGCAAAAGGAACAAGGCGATACAAAGAATGGCAGAAGCACAATAAAATGCAGGAACGACGAGAATCAATCAATAACGTTTTGCGCCTGATAGACAGTCTTCACAGTACAGTGTAACGTGTTGATCAGCTGAAAAAATCCCCACCGATTGCTCGGTGGGGACGATTGTTATATTACGCTATATTCAGAGAATTAACCTTCCTTGATAGCTGCCTGAGCTGCTATCAGCAAAAGAGGGAAAACAAATAGTTGAAATTATTTGCAACGTTCAAGAATATCTTTTATTTCTCTTTTTTCGTCATATCTTTCGTAAAAGACTCCACCGCCACCCATACCATGCTTTGTTACCTCTAACCATAGTTCTTTTGTTTTTTTATGCAAATACGCTGTTTCGTGGTATACAAAACGATTATCTCCGCTTTCATAAGAGCCTACTTCTGTCATACTGGGTAATTGTTGATGAAAACTTTCGTATGTTTCTATGTATTTCATATTGATAAACTCCGTTTGTTCGATATTTTTAATTATATCATATGTTTTTAATTATTGCAACAGATGTAAAAATCCGCCCGAATTTTTTCGAGTGGATAATTTTAATTTATAAAGTCAGCAATTACTTGCTTTCTTGATAGCAGCCTGAGCCGCGACGAAGAAATGTAGGAGATTACAATTCAAAAGATATAGGTTTCAATGCTGATGCAAGTGCATTTTTTCTTGGTTTAACAGTAACTTTTTTGCCTGACAACTGAATTTCACCGAGGCTATTCAAATCTATTGTTTCGGGCAAGTCCTCACTGAGAATTTCATTGTTATCGGAATCGACAACGCAAAGCAAAGGCAGGTATTTGCCACTATCTAAAAGTCGGAGATAAATTGTCGCTTTAGCTTTTTCAGTTTTCTTTTCTTTGAAAAGCATTAACATCTTTTCACCTTTTTGTGCTTCAAAGAAAGATGTCTTAATAATTTCATCCGTATTTTCATTTTTGCTAAATATATTTAGCAAAACAAGTTTTAATTTTTCAAACACATAATCGGTATCGACATTCAGTTTTTCGTAATCGTGTTGATTAACTCCAACATTACAATATCTGTACCAAGGATGATAACTGTCAATTTTATCAACTAATTCAATTTTATCTTCAGGTATGCAAACAGTAAAATTCACATAAAGATGGTCAAATTCACCTAACGAAAACTTTTGCTCTCTTAATTTCATAACTACACGGCGTACAGCAATATTAAGTGATTTGTTCGTAAGCCCCACATACTTATCAACATCAGAACTTTTATATAATCTGATATCGCTTATTATTTTCATTGAATATCACCTGCCAAGTTTTTTTCGTTATGTAGATATTATAGCAAATGAAGCTAATAATTACAATACAAAAGCTCCCCATATTCTTTCGAATACGGGGAGCTGATTGTTTAATTATTTAAGCAATTCTTTCAGAATTAGCCTTCCTTGATAGCTGCCTGAGCTGCTGCAAGTCTAGCGATGGGTACTCTGAAGGGTGAGCAAGATACGTAGTTAAGGCCGATCTTGTGGCAGAATTCAACTGAAACGGGGTCGCCGCCGTGTTCACCACAGATACCGTAGTGAAGGTTCTTGCCGCTTGCCTTACCCTTAGCAACTGCCATTTCCATAAGAGCGCCAACGCCGTTCTGGTC
>JAZUCO010000043.1:0-13327 GCA_045639185.1 Acutalibacteraceae bacterium | reverse complement strand
AAGCGCCCGCATCGAACTTTGCCATTGAAGCGGGGATATCATAGAGCTTACGATCCTTGAACTCCTGGCTCTTACCGTCATTCCAGTTCTTAACGGGACGGTAGTAGCCTGTGATACGGCTGTAAACTTCTGTCTTTTCACCGCATTCGGGACATTCGTAAACTTCACCTGTGATGTAACCGTGATTCTTACAAACTGAGTATGTGGGAGAAAGAGTGTAGTAAGGAAGCTTGTAATTTTCAGCAATCTTCTTGACGAGGTTTGCAGCAGCTTTCCAATCGGGAAGTTTGTCACCGAGGAATGCGTGGAAAACAGTACCTGATGTATATCTGGTCTGAAGGTCATCCTGAATATCAAGTGCAGAGAAGATATCATCTGTGTAACCAACGGGAAGATGTGAGCTGTTTGTATAGTAATGTGTACCGTTTGAGTACTCATTAGCTGTGATGATGTCGGGATAGTGCTTGACATCATGCTTTGCAAGTCTGTATGATGTTGACTCAGCAGGAGTTGCTTCAAGGTTATAGAGATCACCGTATTCAACCTGATAATCAGAAAGTCTTTCACGCATATGATCAAGAACCTGTTTTGTGAATTCCTGAGTTTCAACGTGTGTAAGGTCCTTCTTAAGCCACTTTGCATTGAGACCGACTTCGTTCATACCGACAAGACCGATTGTTGAGAAATGGTTGTTGAATGTGCCGAGATATCTCTTTGTGTAGGGATAAAGACCTGCATCAAGAAGCTTTGTGATAACTGTTCTCTTTACCTTGAGTGAACGAGCTGAAATATCCATCATCTTATCAAGACGTGCATAGAATTCTTCTTCATTCTGTGAAAGGTAAGCGATTCTGGGCATATTGATTGTAACAACACCTACTGAACCTGTGCTTTCACCGCTGCCGAAGAAACCGCCTGACTTCTTTCTGAGTTCACGAAGGTCAAGACGAAGACGACAACACATTGAACGAACATCACTGGGTTCCATATCTGAATTGATATAGTTTGAGAAGTAAGGTGTGCCGTATTTTGAAGTCATTTCGAAGTGAAGCTTGTTGTTCTCTGTTTCTGACCAGTCAAAGTTGCTTGTGATTGAGTATGTGGGAATGGGATACTGGAAGCCTCTGCCGTTAGCATCGCCTTCAATCATAATTTCGATGAAAGCTTTGTTGACCATATCCATTTCTGCCTGACAATCTTTGTAGCAGAAGTCTGCTTCTTTACCGCCGATGATACAGTTGAGTTCTGCAAGGTCAGCAGGTACAACCCAGTCAAGAGTGATGTTTGAGAAGGGAGCCTGTGTACCCCAACGGCTGGGAGTGTTAACACCGTAAATGAATGATTCGATGCACTTCTTAACCTGATCGTATGAAAGGTTATCAACCTTTACAAAAGGAGCAAGATATGTGTCGAATGATGAGAAAGCCTGAGCACCTGCCCATTCATTCTGCATAATACCGAGGAAGTTAACCATCTGGTTACAGAGAGTTGCAAGGTGCTTTGCAGGAGCTGATGTGATTTTGCCTGTTACACCGCCGAGACCTTCCTGAATAAGCTGTTTGAGAGACCAACCTGCACAGTAACCTGTGAGCATTGAAAGGTCGTGAATGTGGATATCTGCATTACGGTGAGCATCTGCGATTTCCTGGTCATAAATCTCTGAAAGCCAGTAGTTAGCTGTGATAGCACCTGAGTTACTGAGAATAAGTCCGCCGACTGAATATGTAACGGTTGAATTCTCTTTTACTCGCCAGTCATTGATGTTAAGATAATCGTTAACGATATCTTTGTAGTTAACCATTGCTGCATTGATGTTTCTGACTTTTTCTCTCTGCTTACGATAGAGAATATAAGCCTTTGCCACATCGTCATAACCTGCTTTGATAAGAACTGATTCAACACTGTCCTGAATCTTTTCAACAGCTATTTCGCCATTTTCAATTTTAGGTTCAAAATCTGCAGTAACTTTAAGAGCGATAAAATCAATGATATCTGAGTTGTACTGTTTGTTGCATGCATCAAATGCGAGAGCAACTGCGTGGCCGATTTTAGCAAGATCGAATTCGACGGTCTTTCCGTCACGTTTAATTACTTTGTACATATATGTAGCCTCCCTTTAATAATCTGAATTTCGGCACCATCTGCCGTGTGAGTCTCATTATATAGGATATCTTGCGCATTGTCAATAGGAAAATCACAATATATTGTGTATTTTTTCAAATTCCGCGTAATTCAGCATTTTTCACATATTCAGCTGCAATCTGACGCAGATTTTCCATTTCTTCTTTACAAAGAGGTGTTAATCCTTGCTGTATATTACCTTCAGACTCAATAAAATGCTGAAGAAAATATCTGTCTGCCCCTTTGATGAGTTCACCTATAAACACCATATCTTGTGGTGTGTGGAATTCTTTAACAACAGTTGTTCTGAATTCGTAGTTTATCTTTCCTTCAAGAAGAAGCTTAACACTTTTTCTGACGGGTTCAAAGTCAAAACCGGGAATAGCAACTGTTTCTGCATATCTGTCGGGAGAATTCTTGATATCCATTGCGACATAATCTATATTACCGGATTCTATCAGTTTTCTGAGCTTGTCGGGGTAACTTCCGTTTGTATCAATTTTAACAAGGAAACCGAGATCTTTGACTTTTCTGACAAAATCAAATATATCATCGTGCATAAGCGGTTCGCCACCGCTGATACATATACCGTCTATGACACCCTGTCGTTTTTTGAGATATGACAGAATATCAGCTTCCGTATATATTTCATTATCATTCATTCTTGTGACAAGCAATGAATTGTGACAGAACGGACAACGGAAATTACAACCGGGTGTAAAAACCGTACAAGCCACATAACCGGGAAAATCAAGCATTGTCATTTTCTGAAAACCGTGAAAAATCATAAATAAGCTCCTGTCAATAAATTCTGACGGCAATAACATTTCTGCCTTTTTTAGTCTGACGGAGAATTCCGTCATAAATAAACCTTCCCATTCCTCTTACGCTGATAAGAGTTTCTGCTTTGGGAACAAAAGATGTATTCTGCACAACCATACTGTCACAGAATACAGTTTCTCCTTCAATTCTTTTCTGACTGTCATTTCTTGAAAGATTATATACAGCAGAAATAAGAACATCAAGTCTTTCTGATGACACAATAAGTTCTTCATATTTAAGCTCAGGAAGAACATCATCAGGTATAAAATCAGATACAGTACATTTTACAGATGTATGTTTCACCTTATCAAGCTGAGTAATTATAAAATCTGAAACAGTATCAAGGCAAACAAGATATGCAACATTTTCTTTTATAATGATATCACCGAGCATTTCACGACGGATACCGAGCCCCATCAGTGAACCGAGAAAATCCCGATGTGTAAGGTTGTCCGCAAACTTCATCTGTAACGGCTCGATTTTAATAAAAGTTATGGGTGCAGAAAAATCATAACCGAAATCAGATGCATCACCAAAAACGGCGATGCATCTTTCTGCATTGGTATAACCCGAATAAAAAGTAAAAGGAACACTCAGTTTCAGTTTTAACAATTCACTTTGCTGTGACTGAGTCAGAAAATCAGAATAAGTGTATATACCTTTCTGAAAAGCTCTTTCCGAAAGGTCATTCATTCTGCTTCTGAAAAGCATTAATTCATCCATAAAAACTGAAATTATTTAAGATATCTGTTTGCATAGTCTTTCAATGTTTCTTCATAGAGTGACGCTGCTGCAGAATCATTATCAAGACCGTGGCCTGTATTCTTATAAGTAATAAATGTATGTTCAACACCTGCAGCAGTAAGAGCACTGTCAAGAGTTACGGCATTTGAATAAGGTACTATGTCATCAGCATTTCCGTGAGCAATAATTGTGGGTACAGTTTCTGATGTTACATATGATACAGGAGAAACAGAGTCAAGTGCTGCAACAATTTCTTCATTGTAAAGATTATCATCTGTTACTGACAAACCTGTAAGCCATGTGCAGAGATTGAGAACATTATCATGACCGAGAGCATTTGTATCAGCAAAGAAATTGACATCTTTCATATCTGTAGGACCTGACATATCAAAACAGAATGCAACGGGCACAGCTGATTTGTCAGCATAAGTATATGAATACATCAGAGCAAGATGTCCGCCTGCTGAATGACCGCCATATGCTGCAGCTTTAATGGCAATTCCGTTTTCTGCTGCAACTTCTTTTATTTTTGTAACCGCTGCGTCAATATCCTCCAGCATATCTTCACAATGCACCGAATCATTTATATATCTGTAGTTGACTGCCGCTGTTACAAAACCGTATTCATCTGCAACAGATTTGCAGTTTTTCTCATAAGTTGACTTATCACCTGAAACCCAGGCACCACCGTGAATAAATACCATAAGTCCGGTGGTCTCTTCTGCATTTTTCGGCAGATAAATATCAACAACCTGTCTATCTGCATCACCGTATGCAACATTTTTAACAACTGTAACATTAGTTGATAATCCGAAAAGCTGCATTATAAATGTAATAATACTCATAAAAAAAGCTAAAATTTTATCAAACATCAAAATCACACCTTTCATTTATATTATAAAAAAAGATTAATTCGCTGTCAATAAAGTTTCATCATATTTTGCTGATTAAATCTGCCACCACAAGAAAAACAACACCGGGCATTCCGCCCACAGCACCGACTGAAGCAGAAAACCAGTTAAGTGCTATATGAAGCCCCGTGAATTCACCTATAAAATTTACCGCAAACAAAGATATAATCCCCTGCAAAGCTGACAAAACCGCGCATTTCACAAAATGCTGGGATTTCACCATAAATACAAGAATAATACACAGACATACAATCATAATAAAATGAAACATAAAAACATCCTTCCGCTCATTTATATATAATGTATATTAAGTTTGTTTTTTAAGTATGAAAACAAGCGAAAAAAGAATATAAATTAACGAGGTGATAATAATGATGAGTCATTGCAAAGCAATTGAACAATTCTGCTCAGTAATGCAGAAAAATATAATAATTGAAGAAACTTCTTATTATGACGGCAGTAAAAAATCTGAGTGCATTATGTATCCGCAATGCAAAAACTGTAACAATTATATTATAAAAAGACGAATCGAAACAAATCATAATTGACACAGACAAATTTTAATGTATAATATAATAAGGAAAATATGATAACGGAGTGAAATATTTTGAGTTTATTGTTTTTGAAACCTGCATTAAAAGAAACTATCTGGGGCGGTAACAGATTAAGAACAGATTTTAAGATTGAAACAGATCTTAAAAACATCGCTGAGGCCTGGGTACTTTCCTGTCACGAAGACGGTGAAAGCACAGTTGACGGTGGCGAATTTGATGGAAAAACACTCAGATATGTTCTTGAAAAAGAAATAGGTATGTCTGCACTCGGCACAAACTGTGAAGGCTACGACAAAATTGAAGACTTCCCCATTCTCATCAAACTCATTGATGCAGACGATAAGCTTTCCGTTCAGGTACATCCCGACGATGAATATGCTGCCGCAAACGAAAAGGATGTAAGAGGAAAAACAGAAGCCTGGTACATCATTGACTGCGACGACGATGCAGAGCTTATTTACGGTTTCAACGATGACCTTACAAAAGAAGAATTCCGCACAGCTATTGAAAACGGCACACTTCTTGAAAAGGTAAACACAGCAAAAGTGAAACCCGGTGATGTGGCATTTATTTCTGCAGGCACACTCCATGCTATAGGCAAAGGAATTCTCCTTGCTGAAGTACAGCAGAGCTGCAACACTACATACAGAGTTTTTGACTACAACAGAACAGGTCTTGACGGCAAACCCAGAGAGCTTCACGTTGACAAAGCGGTTGATGTTACAGAATGTACAATTCCCTCTGCTACTCTTGACCCTATCGGTATACCCGTAAAGCACGACGGTTACACAAGTGTTCTTCTTTCAGAATGCCCCTATTTCACTATGACAGCAATTGATGTAACAGCTCTTTATGCTGATGAAGCAGATGAAACATCTTTTGTTTCTCTTGTAATTCTTGACGGCGAAGGCACAATCAAATGCGGCAACGACGAACGCGAATTCAAAAAAGGTGACAGCATTTTCATTCCCGCAGACAGCGGTTCATTCTATGTAAGCGGTAACGCAAAAATTCTCCACACAAAGGTATAAAATGTCAGTTATAAGCGCACATGAGCTGACGATGGAATTCCTCGATAACGTGCTCTTTGATAAAGCAAGTTTTGATATTGAAGAGCACGATAAAGTGGGACTTATCGGCAGCAACGGTTCAGGAAAAACAACTCTTTTCAAGCTGATCGCAGGGATTTATGAACCTGCGGACGGCGGTCTTTTTATATCTTCAACAGCAAGAACAGGCTATGTTGAACAGCATGCCTGCTCCGATTTTTCAAAGACAGCAAAAGAAGAAATGATGACTGTTTTTGCACATCTTGAAAAGATGGAAAAAGAACTTGAACAACTTCACGACATTATCGATACACAACCCGACAATATTTCAGAACTTATAGAAAAACAGAGCCTGCTTACTGAAAAATTTCAATCCATGGGCGGACTTACTTTCCGTTCAAGAGCAAATGCAATGATTACCGGGCTTGGTTTTACTCCTGAGGAACAAAATCTTCCCGTAGGAGATCTCAGCGGTGGTCAAAGAACAAAAATAAGCCTCGGCAAACTTCTTTTATCTGATGCAGACCTGATTCTTCTTGACGAACCTACAAACCATCTCGATATAAAAAGTGTTGAATGGCTCGAAGATTTTCTCACAAAGTACAACGGAACAGCGCTGATTGTTTCTCACGACAGATATTTCCTTGATAAAGTCACAAACAAGACAATGGAGATTGAACACAAAAAAATCTCTGTCAGAAAAGGTAATTATTCTGTCTACGCAAAGCTCAAGGAAGCGCAGAAAGAAGCAGACAGACGCAAATTTGAACAGCAATCAAAAGAAGTTGAACGTATTGAAGGCATTATAAAGCAACAAAAGCAGTTCAACAGAGAACGTAACTATATTACAATTGCAAGCAAACAGAAACAGATTGACCGCATAAAAGAAGATATGGTTGCACCCGAATCAGATGAAAAAGCAATGAAACTCAGCTTTGAATCTGCGACTGTAAGCGGCAACGAAGTTATTATTGTTACTGATCTTTCAAAATCTTACGGTTCAAAAGTTCTTTTCAAAGACGTGGATCTTAAAGTTATGAAAGGTGAAAGAGTATTTATTCTCGGTTCCAATGGTTGCGGAAAATCAACATTTCTGAAGACCGTGCTCGGCAAACTTTTACCGGACTCAGGTTATTCACGCTTCGGTGCAAATGTACAGCCGGGATACTTTGATCAGATTCAGACTGGTCTTGATTCAGACAAGACTGTGCTTGAGGAAGTCTATGATAAATTTCCAGCATTCACAATATCTCAGCTGAGAGGTTTTCTCGGTGCATTCAGATTCAGAGGAGATGCAATCGAAAAAAGAATGTGTGAACTTTCAGGCGGTGAAAGAGCAAGAACTGCACTTCTTGAACTTATGCTCAGAAAGCCTAATCTTCTGATTCTTGACGAACCGACAAACCATCTTGATATAGCTTCAAGAGAAGTTCTTGAAGATGCTCTCTCAGGATATGACGGTACTCTTTTCTGCGTTTCTCATGACCGATTCCTTGTGAATAAACTTGCAACAAAAATTCTTATTCTTGAAAACGGTGAACTCAAATCTTTTGAAGGCAACTATGACGACTATATGAATAGTCTTAATAACGTTGAAATTAAAACAGAAAAGAAAGAAAAGAAGCCAAACGAGTATCAGCTAAGAAAAGAGCGTGAATCTCTAGAACGCAAGAAAAAGACAAGAATAAAGCGCATTGAGGAAGAAATTGAAGCTGCAGAAAATGAAAAAGATCAGATTCAGACACAGCTTGAATCCCCCGAGACTGCAGCTGATTATGAATTGCTTATGGAGCTTACAAACAAGCTTGACGAACTGACTAAAAAACAGGAAAATCTGTATGAAGAGTGGCTTGAATTAAATTCCTGATATTGCATATTTGCTGCATAATTTTAATTTTATGCATTTTTTATACAATAAATACGATCAACTCAGAACTGCAAAGCAACAGCATTTGCGGTTCTTTTTATATATTTTGTTGTTTTATTTAACAAATATATTATATTTTATACGACATTATAATACAATTTCACAAACTTGCATAAATATTCAGATTTTTATTGACAATCAATCAAAAAAGAGTAAAATATTATAATAGTATTTTTATAGGAGAAATTTTATGTACAAGGTTTTTATTGACGGCAATCAGGGTACAACAGGACTTCGACTTTTTGACCGTCTGAGCAAAAGAGACGATATTGAACTTCTGACAATCAGCGATGAGCTGCGAAAAGACAAAGATGAGCGAAGACGACTTATCAACGAAAGCGATATAACATTCCTTTGTCTTCCTGACGAAGCATCAAGAGAATCTGTTTCACTCTGCGACAATGAGAACACTGTCATAATTGACACTTCAACTGCACACAGAACAAATTCTGATTGGGCTTACGGTTTTGCAGAGCTTTCAGATAAGCACAGAGAAAAAATTGCATCTTCAAAAAGAATTGCAGTACCCGGATGTCACGCAAGCGGTTTCATATCAATCGTTTATCCCCTTATCAAAAACGGCATTATGCCTGCCGATTATCCTGTTGTATGTCATTCACTCACCGGTTACAGTGGTGGCGGTAAAAAGATGATTAACGACTATGAAAACGAAAAGAGAAATAAGCTTTTCGCTCCAGCCCAGTACGGACTTTCACAGAATCACAAGCATCTTAAAGAAATGAAAGTTATCACAGGACTTAAAGACTTCCCTATCTTCACACCAATTGTTGATGACTATTACAGCGGAATGGCAACAACAGTCCCCGTGTATACAAAAATGCTCAACAATACAAGCATTGACGCTGTTTATAAAATGTTCTGCGAACATTATAAAAACTCAGAATTTATTGAAGTTATGCCTCTTCACGGCGGTGAAACTCCCGTTTCTTTTGTTTATGCAAATGAAAAAAGCGGCAAAGACTCAATGAAAATATTTATTTCAGGCAACGAAGAAAGAATATTTATCACAAGCATATTCGACAATCTCGGCAAAGGTGCTTCAGGTGCCGCTGTTCAATGCATGAATATTTCTATGGGAATTGACGAAACAACTTCCCTTGACATATGAAAGGAATTTTGACTATGGAATATATCAAAGGCGGAGTCTGTGCTCCCAAAGGATTCAAAGCCAGCGGTATTCACTGCGGTATCAGAAAAAACAAAACAAAACGCGACCTTGCACTTATCGTAAGTGACTGCAAAGCTTCAGCTGCAGCTATCTACACTCTCAATCTTGTAAAAGGTGCCCCCATTTATGTCACAAAAGACAACATTTCAGACGGCACAGCTCAAGCTATGATATGCAACAGCGGCAACGCAAACACATGCAATGCAGACGGTGTTGAAATTGCAGCAAAGATGTGCGAAATCACAGCAGCTGCTACAGGTGTTGTTGCAAAAGATGTTATCGTTGCTTCAACAGGTGTTATCGGTCAGCCCCTTGACATTACACCCATCGCAGACGGTATGAATCAGCTCGTAAGTGAGCTTGCATATGATAACAGTGAAAATGCTGCTGAGGCTATTATGACAACAGACACAGTAAAAAAGGAATTTGCAGTTTCTTTTGAGCTTGGCGGAAAAGAATGCAAAATGGGCGGTATTGCAAAAGGCTCAGGTATGATTCACCCAAATATGGCAACAATGCTTGTATTCATCACAACTGATGCAGCTATCTCTCCGGAGCTTCTTCACAAGGCTCTTTACAGCGATGCACAGAAGAGTTTCAACATGATAAGCATTGACGGTGACACATCAACAAACGATATGGTTTCCGTTATGGCTAACGGTATGGCAGGCAATGAAATGATTACCGAAGAAAATGAAGATTTTGAAACATTCAAAGCAGCACTCGCTATGATTACAGAAAAGCTCTGCCGTGCAATTGCAAAAGACGGTGAAGGTGCGACAAAGCTTGTTGAATGTTTCGTTTCAGGCGGTAAAGATTGGCACACAGCAAAAACTGTTGCAAAATCTGTTATATGCTCCTCTCTTTTCAAGGCTGCAATGTTCGGTGCCGATGCAAACTGGGGTCGTGTGCTCTGCGCTATCGGTTACAGCGGTGCAGATGTTGACGTAACAAAGATTGATGTTTCATTCACAAGTGAAAAGGGCACAATTGAAGTCTGCAAAGACGGTGCAGGTGTTCCCTTCAGTGAAGAAATTGCAAAAGAAATTCTTCTCTGCGATGAAATCAAGGTAAATATTGACCTTAAAGATGGTGACGCAAATGCAGTTGCAAGAGGCTGCGACCTTACTTACGACTATGTTAAAATAAACGGAGACTACAGAACATAATGGATATTACAAATGCACAGAGAGCCGAAATACTTACTCAGGCTCTCCCCTATATACAGAAATACGCAAATAAGATAATCGTTGTCAAATACGGCGGAAACGCAATGATTAGCGAGGAGCTCAAAGAAGCTGTTATCGGTGACCTTGTTCTTCTTTCACTCATCGGTATTAAAGTTGTTCTTGTACACGGCGGCGGTCCCGAAATCAATGACCTTCTCAAGAAGACAGGTAAAAAGAGTGAATTCATTGATGGGCTCCGTGTAACAGATGAAGAAACAATTGAAGCTGTACAGATGGTTCTTGCAGGTAAAATCAACAAGAATCTTGTAAATAAAATCGGCAATATGGGCGGCAAGGCTGTAGGTCTCTGCGGTATTGACGGTCAGATGATAAAAGCAAAGAAGCTTGATGATGTTCACGGTTATGTAGGCGATATAACAGAAGTAAACACAACTGTTATAGAAGACCTTCTCAGCAATAATTACATACCAGTAATTTCAACTGTTGCTTTCGACGAAGACAATAATTCTTACAACATCAATGCTGATACTGCTGCAGCCTACATTGCAGGTGCACTCAAGGCTGAAAGCCTTATCAACATGACTGATATTCCCGGCCTTATGCGTGATATAAACGATCCGTCAACACTCATCAAAAAGCTTCATCTCAGCGATGCGAGAGAGCTTATGCACGACGGAATTATCTCAGGCGGTATGATTCCAAAAGTTGAATGCTGTGTTGAAGAAATCAGAATGGGCGTTAAAAAGGTGTTCATCATCGACGGCAGAATCCCCCACGCTATTCTTATTGAAACACTCACCGATGAAGGTATCGGCACAATGTTTATAGAGTAAATTGAATTCAGGTGTAATAAATGACAACTATCGAAAAAGATAAACAGTACATTGCCAATACATATGGCAGATTCCCCGTAACCCTTGTAAGCGGTCACGGGGCTGTTGCTGTTGACGAAAACGGCAAAGAATATATTGATATGGGCACAGGTATTGGTGTAAATGCATTCGGTTACTGTGATAAAGAGTGGGTTGAAGCTGTCACAAAACAGCTTGGAACTCTTCAGCACACATCAAACCTTTTCTATACTCAGCCAGGTGTTGAACTTGCCGAACTTCTCTGCAAGAAATCAGGCATGAAGAAATGCTTCTTCGGAAATTCAGGTGCAGAAGCAAATGAATGCGCCATCAAGGCAGCAAGAAAATATTCACTTGACAAGTATAATAATCCTGACAGAAATGTTATTATTTCTCTTACACAGAGCTTCCACGGAAGAACTCTTGCAACTCTCAAAGCTACGGGTCAGGATGTTTTCCACACAACCTTCGGACCCTTTCCGGAGGGTTTTGTATATGCAGAAGCAAACAATTTTGACTCATTCATGAGTGTATATAACAAAAATGTCTGTGCTGTCATAATGGAAATGGTTCAGGGTGAAGGCGGAGTAATTGCTTTAGATAATATTTTTATTAAAAAAGTAATTGAATTTTGCAAAGAATATGATATAATTGTAATAATAGACGAGGTTCAGACCGGCAACGGCAGAACAGGCAGTATGTATGCTTATCAGCAGTTTGATATTCAGCCTGACGTTGTATCAACCGCAAAGGGTGTTGCAGGCGGTCTTCCTTTGGGTGTTTGCCTTTTCGGTGAAAAAACAAAGGACACAATGACACCTTCTTCACACGGCTCAACATTCGGTATGAATCCGGTTTGCTGTGCAGGTGCACTGAGCATTGTCAAAAGACTGGACGATGAATTCTTTGCAAACGTAAAAGCAAAGGGTGAATACATAAGAAAACGTCTGTCAGAATGCAAAAATGTAAAAAGTGTAACGGGTATGGGACTTATGCTCGGTATTGAGACAACAAAAGACGCAAAAGATGTTGTGCTGAAATGTATTGACAAAGGTGTCCTTCCCCTTACTGCAAAAAATAAAATCAGACTTCTTCCGCCTCTCAACATTTCTGATGAAGAACTTGAGAAGGCTATGAATATAATCACGGAGGTAATTGAAGAATGAAACACTTACTCAAATTAGGTGATTATTCTGAGAAAGAAATTCTCTCTATACTCAACCTTGCAGATCAGCTCAAATACGAAAAAAAGCATAATATTGAACATCACTACCTCAAGGGTAAAACTCTCGGTATGATTTTCGCAAAATCATCAACAAGAACAAGAGTTTCTTTTGAAGTTGGTATGTATGACCTTGGCGGTATGGCTCTTTTCCTCAGTTCACACGATATTCAGCTCGGCAGAGGCGAGCCCGTTAACGATACCGCAAGAGTTCTTTCAGGTTACCTTGACGGAATTATGATAAGAACTTTTGAACAGAGTGACGTTGAAACTCTTGCAGAATACGGTTCAATCCCCATCATCAACGGTCTTACAGACTACTGTCATCCCTGTCAGGTGCTTGCAGATCTTATGCCAATCGGTGAATTCAAAGGCGGAATCAAAGGCAACAAGCTCTGCTACATCGGTGACGGCAACAACATGGCAAACTCACTCATCGTTGGCGGTATCAAAATGGGAATGGCAGTCAGCATTGCCTGCCCTGAAAATTATAAACCCGATGCAGAAATTATGAAATGGGCTGCAGAAAACGGTGACTTCACCTGCACTCCCGATATTCTTGAGGCTGCAAAGGACGCAGATGTGCTCTATACCGACGTATGGGCATCAATGGGTCAGGAAAGCGAAGCCGAGGAAAGAAAGAAGATCTTCGACGGCTATCAGATAAACGACAGCGTTATGGCTGTTGCAAAACCCGACGCAATGGTTCTTCACTGTCTTCCCGCTCACCGTGAAGAAGAAATCACC
>JAZUCO010000042.1:0-6231 GCA_045639185.1 Acutalibacteraceae bacterium | reverse complement strand
GTAGAAGTTGAGACCCCAGTTAAGGAAGCCCTTTACATCATACTTATACATAATGAAGCCGAGAATTCTGTTTCTGAGTGAAGGCATACCGATAAAACGGTTAGGCATATTGTCTTTATGCGGATAACAACAATAGTATGTCCAGAGTTCCGGTACCTTACCTGCAAAATCTTCAATATCATTAATGCAGGGAACCGGATTCTTAACAAGACCGTTCTTGAAGAATATGAAAGATGATAAAGCATCGATGCTCTTAAATTCACCGAAAAGCTCATTCATAATTTTTGCAGATTTCTTATATTTGAAATAGTGTTCCTTTGCAGGTTCGTCTGATGTATGGAACATAACCCTGTCACGGATACCCTGTTCATCTATAAATGCAATAAGTGCCTTTGCAAACTGACGGAGAAATTCTGTATATCTCTTTCCGTGAGCATTTGTTTCCCATCCGAAAATTCTCTTGTAGCCATCTGTTGTTTCAGCCATAATCTTGGGAGCATGAGACGCACCCCACTGAGTAAAGAGATGTGAAAATTCAATATATTTCATTCCTGATGCAAAAGCAATATCAATCCATCTCTTGAGCTTTTCAAAACCGAAAGTATACTGATAATTTTTTCTTGTGACATCAACAAGCTGAACTGTTGTTCTTTCACCGCCGACTGCTGTATCAAGAGGAGGAGTAAACAAGGGAGTAAGAATAAAGTTGATACCGTGAGCATTTGCCTGCTTCATAAAGTTTTCAATATACATCCAATGTTCTTCGCTCCATACGGGAACATTGTAAAAGTCTGCAAGGCAGTCTGAATGGAACCAGTTTGTACATGTAAGAGTCTGTTCTTTAAGCTCTGTTGCGGCAATCTGAGTTTTGAGAACAACTTTCTTTTCTTCATCTGCTGTTTTAAGAACTACGCAGATTTCTTTGTCGTCAGCACCTTTGTATTCGCACCAGAGAGATGTGTAATCGTTTTCGGGAACATTAATTTCACCGTCTGCAGGCACAAGAACATCAGGATAATATCCCTTCATTGCATTGCGGACATAATAATCGTCATGATCTTCCTGAGCAATATAATTTGCAGGAACAGAAATTACTTTATAAAATGAAAGATTACTGCAATCTGATGAGCAAGCAACTTTTACTGCTTTTTCACTTTTTACAACAATCTGAAATGATATCTTTTCATTTTTAAGACAGCTGAGAGTGTCAATCTCATAATCACCGCAGATTTCGTTGGGGAAAACCTTTGCAAGTGATGATACAACTTTGATTTCCATTTTTATTCTCCTTTTCAGAACGAAAATAATAAGTTAATTCAATAATAACAAAAAAATTTATCGATGTAAAGACAAAAAAGAGATAAAAGAAAAAACGGCAGTCAGACTGCCGTTTTACTGATTTAATTAATATCCAAAATAATTGAAATTACTGCATCTGATATAGTCTGTTCTTGTTGCAGTTGCAGGGCCGTTTGAACCCTTTATCTGAATTCCGCCTAATTTGCCTGTGATTTCAAAGTCATAATTCATTGTAGCTGTAAGAAGAACAAGTTTGCCTGTTGAAATTTCAACCTGAAGTTCAATAGTACAATCACGATAAGTCATATTGTAATCAAGACTGCTGTTGTACCAGTATTTACTCTTTACTTTGTTTGTGAAATGAGCAACTGAATCAACGGGGAACATCTGGCTTGTATATGAAACAGAATCAACATCTTTACCCTCAAAATATTCATCTTCAAGGGTCATTGTGAGAATGTAATTACTGTCTTTTACACGGCAGGTTGCACTTTCGATTTTTGTACCGTCAATAAGTGAAATTTCAAAAAGATTATCATAAGCTGCCTGAGAATCTTTTGCAAAAGTTTCTGTTGCAGCATTTTTCTTGCTTGTAAGTTCGTTTTTGAAAATATCAAAATAGAGAGTTGAGTTGTGATTCATATCAACATCAGATATTTCACCATATGCATATTTTGAATATGAAGCACCGTAATTTCTTGCACCTGCAAGAGCATGTGTTGAAGCAAAAAGAATCTCATATTCGCTTCTGGGCATTGAAAGAAGCTTTTCTGCTGCATATTCATCAATCTTCGCTGCAACTCTGAGAATAAGTCTTGCATCTTCTGCGTTTATTTTGCCGTCACCTGTGATATCTGCAACTTCAAGAAGAGCTTCATCAATAACGGGACGTTCAAGCTTTGCTGCAATACGTAGAACATAACGTGCATCAGTAGCATTTGTTGAACCGTTTCTGTCAGCGTCACCGGGCAATGCAGCATAAGAATAGCTGAGACCTGCGCCTTCGCAGAAAGTCTCTGCAGTTGAACCTTCAAAAATTACAAGTTCGGGATAAACTTTTGTAATGGAATCATAAAGGAAGAAACAATCATCAGCAAAAGTATCAATAGTTACGGGAACTTTTACTTTATATGCAACTGAACTTGTGTTATCGCCTGAATAGAAAGCCTGCTCAGCAATAGCTGTATAAACATTGGGAATTATAACAAAAGTATCAGTTCCCTTATATTTTACAAGTGTTGTACCGATAGAAACAAGATCAGAGGGAAAATTTTCAAGCCAGGGTGTGCCTTTGAATGCGTTTTTGCCGATATCAAGGCTATAAACACCGTTGCCTGCAACAACATTTTCAAGATTATCACAATCTTCAAATGCGCTGTCACCGATCTTCTTGAGTTCTTTCTCAATATAGACAGTCTTTATGTTGTCATTATTTTTGAAAGCACCGTCAGCAATTGATGTACAGTTGTAAGGAATTGAAATAACTTCATCATTACCCTTATAGCTTACAAGAGTTGAACCGCTTATGATGTAATCGTGCTTGTGATTTTCAAACCAATCTTCTGAAACTTCATCTTTATCTTCTTTTGTTACAAGTTCAACACTGCCGTTATAAGCACCATCTTCAATTTTTGTAACTGTTTCGGGAAGATAAAGACCCTTGAGACCTGATACACCTGTGAATGCGCCTGATGAAATACCTACAACTGTAAGTCCGCTTATTTCATCGGGAATCTCAATAAATCCGTCCTTATCAACTGTTCCGCTGAAAGAACTGATGAATACTGAAGTCTGATTATCATCTGAATATATATATCCGAAACTGCCTGCCGCAAAAGCTGTTGCAGAAACAGTACCGAAAATCATAATTACAGTCAAAATAAGTAAAAATACTCTTTTTATTGCCTTCATAATGATTCCTCCTGCAATATTTTCTCTGTGAGAAGAATTATACTTTATTCAAAGTGCCACTGTCAATAAACAAGAATTTACAATCAGACACCTGAGTATGATGCAAAACCACCGTCAACAGGAAGAATCACGCCTGTGATAAATCCTGAATAAGTTTCGTCTGCAAGGAAGAGAAGTGAACCTGTAAGGTCTTCGGGTTTGCCGAATCTGCCGAGAGGTGTGTGACCGATGATTTTTTCACTTCTGGGAGAAAGTGAACCGTCTTCATTGAAAAGAAGAGCTTTATTCTGGTTTGTTGAGAAGAAACCGGGTGCAATTGCATTAACTCTGATACCTACATCTGAGAAATGAACAGCCATAAACTGTGTGAAGTTTGAAACTGCTGCCTTTGCTGCTGAATATGCAGGAATCTTTGTGAGAGGACGGAATGCATTCATTGATGAAACATTGATGATTGTTGCATTCTCTTTGCCTACCATATCAATTGCAAATGTCTGAGTTGTGAGAAGAGTACCGAGGAAGTTGAGATTAAAAACAAACTCAATACCCTTGGGGTCAAGGTCAAAGAAAGTCTTTACACCTTCTGCCTTTTCTGCGATATCGCAGAGTTCAAGTTTTTCCTTTGAAGTTGTGCCCTTGGGATTGTTTCCGCCTGCACCGTTTACAAGGATATCACAAGTGCCGAGCTTTGCATTAATAACTTCTCTTGCAGCTTCAAGGCTTTCCTTTTCAAGAACGTTACAAGCAACACCGATTGCTGTGCCGCCGTTTGCAACGATTTCATCAGCAACTGCCTTTGCTGCGTCTTCATTAAGGTCAAGAACAGCAACTTTAACACCCTGAGAAGCAAGGTCCTTTGCAAAACCTGAACAAAGAACTCCGCCGCCGCCTGTTACTACTGCTACTCTGCCGCTTAAGTTTGTATGATTGAACATAATTATCATTCCTTTTAATGCAAAATGCATTATAAATTATTGAATTACGATATTTGTTTCACCGTATATCTGTTTCTGAACATACTGAGCTGAATAAGGATAGTCAACAATCCACATCCAGGTGTTACCGTTATAAGCTTCTCTTGCAGATTCGGGAGGTGCTTCCATAGAATAAACCTGGAAATTATACCATTTACCGAGAATTGCGTTTGTACCCATTGAAATTATCTTGGTTGACGGACAGTCTGTATAAACATACTGACCGAGAGTCTGAACAACAGTATTGAGATCACCGATACTGAGAGTTCTGCTCTTTTTGATGATAGCATTTATAACTTTTCTCTGATTTTCTGTTCTGTGAACGTCACCTGTTGTATAAATCTTTCTCATTCTTGAGTAAAGAAGAGCCTGTTCACCGTTAAGAAGTGTGTTTTCACCGTAAGGAATACCTGAAATACCTGCATAGTTTTCCATTGCACGTGCTTCCTGCTCGGTAAGATTAAGATTTATACCGCCGATTGCATCAATTACATTAACAAAAGCTTCAAAGTCAACCGCAACAAAATAATCAATGTCTATTTTGTAGTTATTTTCTATTGCTCTTACAAGACAGTCTGCACCACCGTTTGCATAAGCAGCATTAAGCTTTGAATAATATCCGTTGCCGCTTGATGTTTCAAAATAAGTGTAACTGTCACGAAGGAAAGAACAAAGAGTGATTTTCTGTTCTTTCTTATTGATTGATGCAAGCATCATTACGTCACTGTTGCCCTGCATAGGCACTCCGCCTGATGCATCTATACCGACAATGAGAATGTTTATAACATTTGTTGACGACATATGGTCTCCGCCGTTTGTATACCAATTACGAAGAGTTGCAGAAATATCTGAATTATCTCTTATTGTAGTAATAATATCATAATATTCATCAATTTCTTCTTCAGCAAGGTCCTCAAAAAGAACTGCGTCATTCTGATTATCACCTACTGAACTGTCTTCGGTATCAACATAATTGATACCGATTGAGTTGATATAAATAAGAACTCCGACAATTCCTATGAAAATAATTGCAAGTAAAATCAATAAAACAGAAATGACGATTTTTTTAGCAACTTTCTTTTTGTTATTCTGAGGAATTTCAACTACTTCACTGACATCGTATCTTTTCTGCATAATTTTATCTCCCGTCAAACGAAAATGCTGAAATTATTCTTCTGTTTCTGCTGTTTCCTGTGAAGCTTCTGTATCTGTTTCAGCTTCTGCTTCTTCGTCTGAGTGTTCAATATTAGTAAGAGTAACAACTCTTTCTTCTTCTTTAACCTTCATAACTCTTACGCCCTTTGAAGGTCTTGCAAAGATACTGATACTGTCTGCAGGAATACGAATGATTACACCGTCTGAAGAAATAATGATGATATCTTCATTATCATTTACTACTCTGAGTGCTGCAACATCACCGTATGTTTCTGTACGGTAGTTGATAAGACCGAGACCGCCTCTTGTCTGGACTCTGTAATCTGAACCCATACTTCTTCTGCCGTAACCTGTTTCACTTACGGTAAGAATCACGCTGTCATCGGTGATAATATCCATACCGACTACTTCATCGCCTTCCTTAAGGCTTATAGCTCTTACACCTCTTGCAGTTCTGCCGATGGGACGTGCATCATTTTCATTGAAACGGATACACATAGCCTTCTTTGTTGCGAGAAGAATATCATCGTCACCGTGAGTGAGTTTAACCCATGCAAGTTCGTCATCTTCATCAAGATTGATTGCGATGATACCTGTTTTACGGATTGTCTTATACTCTGAAAGGGCTGAACGTTTGATGATACCCTTTCTTGTGAACATACAAAGGAAGAGTTCTTCTTCGTTACCGTCTTTGGGAATACGGATCATTGCAGAAACCTTTTCGTCTGCTTCAAGAGGAAGAAGGTTTACAATGTTCATACCCTTACTTGTACGGCTGCCTTCGGGAATTTCGTAACCCTTGAGTCTGTAAGCCTTACCCTTTGTGGTGTAGAACATAATATAATCGTGGGTTGAGCAGGAGAACATTGTTTCTGCAAAGTCCTCTTCTCTT
>JAZUCO010000041.1:0-9322 GCA_045639185.1 Acutalibacteraceae bacterium | reverse complement strand
GTTGATCCAACGCCCGATTGTGAGCAAAGCGAACAATAACGGCTCTGCCGTTTTATTTTCCTTCGGAAAATGCACATTCGTGCCGGGCGATGAATCATCGCCCCTACGATATATCAATTAATTTCTGCGAATAAATTATTGTTTATTTTTATTGTAAAACCTATATCATTTGTGTTATAATAAAAAAATACTATGGATATTGGAAGTGTTTCTTTTGACAGGAATCAAAAACGCAAAAAGAATAGTTTTCAAGGTTGGTACATCAACCCTTACATACTCCACGGGAAAGACAAATATCCGCCGTATGTCAAAGCTTGTTTCAATACTTTCTGACCTTCACAATGAGGGCAGAGAGGTCGTGTTGGTAACAAGCGGAGCTATCGGTGTCGGTGTGGGCAAGTTAGGTCTTAAAGAAAGACCGAAGGACACTCCCGGCAGACAGGCTGCTGCTTGTATCGGTCAGTGTGAGCTTATGTTTATGTACGATAAATTCTTCTCAGAATATTCAAACACAATCGGTCAGCTTCTTATCACAAAGAGTGACGTTGAAAACGATGAGAGAAGAAATAACCTTATAAATGCATTCAACACAATGTTTGAATACGGAGCAATTCCCATTGTAAATGAGAATGACTCTGTTGCGGTTGAAGAAATCGTTTACGGTGATAACGACAGCCTTTCCGCTATTGTTGCAAAGCTTATCGGTGCAGATGCACTTGTTATCCTTACTGATATTGACGGTCTTTTTGACGCAAATCCTCAGGAAAATCCCGATGCAAGACTTATTCCCTTTGTTGATGAAATCACACCCGAAATCAAGGCTCTTGCAGGTGATGCAGGATCAAACAGAGGTACCGGCGGTATGATTACAAAGCTTCACGCAGCGGAGATTTCAACTGCGGCAGGCATTGACACCGTTATTATGAGCGGCTCAGACCCCAAGGAAATATATAAGCTTATTGACGGTCATCAGACGGGCACATTTTTTGCAGGAAAAAAGGTGAAGTAAAATGAATTATCTTGAGAATATAGGTAAAAGAGCAAAGATGGCTGCAAAGAGTCTTTCTGTAGCATCATCAGAAACAAAAAACAAGGCTCTTGTTGCAATTTCTGCAGCTCTTAAAGAGAATTCTGAGAAAATTATAAATCAGAACAAAATCGACCTTGCAAACGGTAAAGAGGCAGGTCTTTCAGAGGCAATGCTTGACAGACTTATGCTCGACGAAGCAAGAATTGCAAAGATTTCAGATGCGATTCTCGAAATCGTGGCTCTTGATGACCCCGTTGGTAAAACTCTCAGCGGTACAACAAGACCCAACGGTCTTCACATTTCAAAGGTGAGTGTGCCTCTGGGTGTTATTGCCGTTATTTTTGAGGCAAGACCCAACGTTACTGCTGATGCGGCTGCGCTTTGCATCAAGTCAGGCAACACCGTTATTTTAAGAGGCGGTAAAGAGGCTATAAATTCAAATATCGCAATGGCTGAAATAATGCGTGAAGCGGTAAAGGCTTCAGGTCTTCCCGAAGACTCAATTCAGCTTATTGAAAAGACAGACCGTGAAACTGCGGCAGAGCTTATGAAACTCAATGACTACGTTGATGTGCTTATTCCCAGAGGCGGTAAAGGTCTTATTCAGTCTGTTGTGAAGAATTCAACAGTACCCGTTATCAGAACAGGTGAGGGTAACTGCCATATTTATATTGATAAAGATGCGGATATTGATACTGCCGCAGAAATCGTGCTCAATGCCAAGGCTTCAAGAGTTTCTGTTTGCAATGCCTGCGAAACTCTTCTTGTGCATAAGGATATTGCAGAATTTGCACTCATTGCCGTTAAAGAAAAGCTTGATACAAAGAATGTTGTAATCATCGGCGATGAAAAAGTTCAGGAGATTCTTCCTGATGTTGTACCTGCCACAGAAGAGGACTGGCATACAGAATACCTTGATTACAAACTTGCCGTTAAGGTTGTTGATAACATAGATGAAGCGATAAATCACATTGCAACATACAGCACAGACCACAGCGAAAGCATTATCACAGAGAATTATTCTGCCGCAGAGAAGTTTGTGAACGAAGTCAATTCTTCTGCTGTTTATGTAAATGCAAGTACAAGATTTACAGACGGAGGCGAGTTCGGTTTCGGTGCGGAAATCGGTATTTCAAACCAGAAACTTCACGTGAGAGGTCCCGTGGGACTTCCCGAACTTACTTCATACAAATACGTTATCAGAGGTAACGGACAGATAAGATAGAACGGAGGTGCTGTTCTTGGACGACGAAAAAATCCTCGGTGAAAATCAGACAGAGAGTGCTGAAGTAAAAACAGAATCAGGACTTTTTGATGATCTTCCCCTGATTAAAAAACCGGTAGCGGAAGCACCTTCCGTGATAGTGAAAAAAACAAACCGGAAAAAATCAATGCAAAAAAAATATCCCGACAAAATTGCATTTCTGTTGGGAATGGTTATTGTGATTTTTGCGATAACGGGCATTGTTTTTACAATAGTTTCAGGCGTGAACTATTTCAAGGGTGTAAAGGAGTCTGAAAACGAATTTGCAGATTACAACCGTTTTCTTTCACCCGTGGCGGCTGTGGATATTGATACTTTTGATGATATCACCGCCGCAGACAAAGAACAGCTTATAAATGCTGCAATCTGGCTGATTCTCAGCGATGAAACAACTCCTGACACATATCCCTATTCGGGCGGATATATGCTTGTGCCCGAAAAGGATGTTGAGAGTGCATATATCTCTCTTTTCGGTCCCGAAACAGCTCAGAAGTTTACTCATATGACAGTGCAAGGATACAACAGTATTTTTGAATATGACGAAACAAATGCCGTTTACAAGATTCCCGTTACAACAATCACCCCCGTGTATACTCCGAGGGTAACAGAAGTTGAACAGTCGGGCACAGCGCTGATTGTTACAGTAGAGTATCTTGCGGCTGAAAGTTGGATGAGAGATGACGAGGGCAATTTTGTTGCTCCCGAACCTGACAAGGTTATGCAGATAACTCTCAGAGAGCTTCAGGGTAATTATTATATAAGCGCAATGCAGATAATTTCTTCAACAATTCCTGAAATCGTGACTAAAGATAATGTAATCGAGGAAGAAGACAGTTCACCTGCTCAGGAAACAACAACGAAGAAAGAGAGCGAAAAAACAACACTCGGCGGAAGAGTATAATAAAAAAACGCAGCTTAATTTATCAATTGTTTACAATTCAGACATAAAGTTGTATAATTAACACAAAAGGGATTGTTTATAATATGCCCATAGCACGAAAAATTCCTTTTCATTTTATTTTCTCTTCCCCGAAAAAGCTGTGGAGTTATCCGCAGTTTTTTCATTTTACAAATACAATAAGCAATAAAAAGAGAGCTGAAAAAGCTCTCTTTTTTTTATTCTGTTACGAGTGATTTGTAGTTGTTGTAATTTTCCTTCTGACGGAGTGTTTTTACCGCATCAATCCAGGGTTTAGCGCAGGAGTAGTATCTTGCGTTTGCCTTGTTTGCTTCTTTGATTTTTGACTTTGCTTCGCTGAGCTGTTTTCTGCACACGGAAATTGCATTTG
This sequence comes from Acutalibacteraceae bacterium, assembly GCA_045639185.1. Taxonomy (GTDB): domain Bacteria; phylum Bacillota; class Clostridia; order Oscillospirales; family Acutalibacteraceae; genus UBA1081. The sequence goes on along the minus strand of JAZUCO010000041.1, from coordinate 5,739 downwards.
CGTGCACACTTACACTTTCGTTGTTTTCTTTAGCAGCCTTCATACGGTCAAGGGCATTTCTCAGAGCAACTTCGGCATCGTATTCAGCTTTGAAAAGAGAGTCAAGCACGGATTCGTCAAACACTTCAATACCGTCGGGATAATATCTTGCAGTACAACGAGCCGCATATCTGATATCACGAAGCATTTTTTCTGCAGACTTTCTGATTTCCTTGTTTTCATTACGGCAGTATTCTCTGATTGATTCTGAAACAGACAAATAGTTCTTTACGCCTGCAGCGGCAATTTCTGATGCAATTTTTATTTCGAGCATACCCTTTTCTGTGTTGTAGCGGTTAAGCTCATCTATGATGAAGTTTGCAATCTCGATTTCTGCATTTTCTGCACGCTGTTCTTTTGTTTTTGCATTGACGGGAGTCAGACCTGCAAAACGTTCTGCATCGGTGATTATTTTTGCAGCTTCTGCTCTGTCTTCTTCTGTAAGAGAGCCTGTTTCTCTGTCTTCAAATGCGGAACGGAGCTTAAGCACTCTTATCATTGACTGCTGTTTTGTTTCTGTGAAGTTATAGAAGAACATCGGAATAACATTCATCACGGCACCGATTACAGATGCAATAATGAGCACGGAGCTGATGTTTACAAAGTATTCGTGATTATAAAGTACATCGTAAACATTTGATGCGGAGTAGCCGAGGGAAACTGCAGTTGATTCGTTGAGTCCGACCTTGTCATAGATAATGGGCAGTACGGAGCTTGTTGCAAGGCTTATGACATTGCCTATAAGTCCCACAGCGGCAAACATACCGTCTATTCTCTCGCCTGAAATATACTGCTGATAGTCTCTGATATCGGCATTGATACTCGGTGTGATAAGATGACCGAGTGATGTTATAAACTGGTTGATGAATGAACAGAAAAGCAACATCCAGATTATATTCGGTGTGCCCGTCATTCTTACAACGGGGAGCATCATAGCAATAAGACCGATGTTGAACACATTCGAGAGAATGATGATTTTCTTTTTGCCGAATCGTCTTATGAAAAACGGAGCCACGATATTCGGCCAGAGCGATGCATTACCTGCAATGGCTGTTATAATTGCATACTGAGTCGCTGTGCAGGGTTTCTGATAGTGATACATCCAGCCCATAATGTTGCCGAAAGAACCTTCAAGGAACCCCATCCAGCCTGCAAGGGAGATAATCCAGAAATATTTGTTGGATGCAACAGCTCTGAATGCGTCTGCAAAACGCACCTGAATGATATGCTTTTTAGGTCTTACTATTTTCTCCTGAGTGTTTACATAAACGAGTACGGAGATAAGGAAACCTGCAATAAGAAGCGGAGGGAAAAGAACTCTGTATACTCTCAGGTCATAGAGTGTGTCATCACCCGTGATGAGCTTTGCAACAATGGGGAAAAAGATGTTTGCAATAGAGGGTGAAAGGTTTTCTATGATGCATCTGATTGAAAGTACGTCTGAACGCTCAATTGAGTTGGGAGAGAGTACGTTGATAAGGCTTTCGTATGCGTCAACGGTGAAATAGAAGAAAAACTGAAAACCGATGTTGCACAGAAGCACCCAGAAACATTTCCAGAAGAATGACATTGTGTCGTATGGCAGCATCATCATAAAACTGCCTATGAGCACCGTGGGGATACCCATTGAGAGAATGTAAGGTCTGTATTTACCCTTCATACTTCTGCAGTTGTCAATCATATGCGCTCTGAGCCCCGTAAGGGGGAATGAGGCAATCATACTCAGCACATAAAGTATGTAAAGTGTTTTTGCATCAATGCCGATGGTATTACCAAGCAGAGTGTTTGTGGTGGAAATTATCATCTGATTGATGCAATGGGCAATGAGTCTTACACCGATACCGCCCACAGAGAGTGATGCAATTTCCTTAATGGACATATATCTGCCCTCAGGCGGAGTTTTCCAGTTATTTTTTATAAGGCTAATGCCGTTGGAAACAGTTGATTTTATATTCAAGTTATTCACATCCGATTAAAAAATGATGGTTGTTACGCTTTCGGGAGTAAGTGTCAGGTTTTTGCCGTTTACTGTTTTTTCGCAAAGGTCGTTGTCTTTGTCGGTAACGGAAGTAAGCACTGTTTCTGCAGGAATTGAAACAGTCTTTGACACAGCTTTGTCATTTATTGCAATCACAACCGTTTTGCCGTCTTTTGTGAAAGCAAGGAGCTTCAGGTCCTTGTCATCGCAGTCAATTTCAATTCTCTTTGCCCTATAGGGAATGTATTTTGAAAAATTACCCGTTACATAATATCTTTTTGTCATTTCAAATGTCTTTTCGGGAAGATTTATGTAAATGAGTCCGTCGCAGTAATCAACTTCGGAAACGGCAATCCAATGCTGCCACGACGTAACATTAAGAAGTGCTATATCGTTGTAAATTGTATCGGCAGTAACAAGGGCAGATGCCATTGATTTGTCTCTTCCGCCCTGCATATGGCACCATTCACTCATTTTTACGGGGAGAGAGGGATAATGTCTGTCAAGCCACTTGCGGTAACGTTTTACAAATGCAAGTCTGTCATTGAAACCCTTAACGGGAATCGGCAGAGGCAGACAGTAAGAATGTACATCAACGGCATCAATTCTGTCACGTACAACTTTATGCTTCATCAATGCTCTTGTGTATGATTTGTTGAACCAACGTAAATCGCCTGACTCAACACCTGAAAGTTTAACATCTGCAAGAGCGGGACGTTTATTCATTTTCTCTGCAAAAACTTTCATCACTCTTGCTGCAGAGAGAGGGGAGTAGTGACAGCCTTCCTGACCGCCGTTCCATATCCAGATGGGTTCATTTATGGGCGAAAGGTATTTTACAGGCAGCCCTTCTTTAATGAAATGCTCCGTAACGTCAAGACAGTATGTTGCAAAAGCTTTGTAATTCTTCTTTGCAAGGTTGTCACGCATAATCTGATGTTTGCAAAGGTGTGACCAACCGTTTTTTGTGAGTCTTTCCACGGGAGAATTGACAAAGAGAATGATTTCATCTGCACCGAACTCGGCAGACTTTTTCATCATATAAACGGCATTTTTATCACGGCTGAAATCGTATCTGCCGTCACCGTCGTCAAAACTTTCTGTACGTCTTAAGGGGTTGCCGATGTCACCATTGCCCGAATGAGCTGAGCCGGCACCGATATTGTATCTGTAAGTGCGAAGACCTATGCCGTTTTCTTTGCTGTAAAGAAGCTCTGCGATTCTGTCACGGACTTCTTTTCCCGAAGCTTCATCAATATGAGTCCAGCCGCCCACTTCCTGCGCCCACCAGGCACCGCTTGCACCGAAACCTTCAAATTCGCTGTAAATTTTGTTTTTGTTAATGCGTATTTCCATAACAAAACCTCAAAATATAATTCTTAAAATAAATTATACACAACAAATGTGAATTATTCAATAAAACGGCACGTAAAAAAACAGACTTCATTTTTGTGCAAATTTTTATAGAGAGATGTTACAAGATATTTATGACTTTACACTTTTATCTCTTGACAAAATGAAAAAAATCGTGTACCATATTATATAGAACAAATGTTCTGTAAGGAGGTGAAAAAATGGAAGATAATGATATCAGAAACAGTATATATCTCAAGGTGCCGTATTCTGTGCTCGATTGCGGCTGGGCTTCTTCGCCAAGGACATTTCTTGTTTTTATTCATCTGATGCTTCTTGCAAACAGAAAACCGCACAGCTACAAAGACGATGTAATTGACATTGGTGAGGTGCTCGCATCTTATGAATTTCTTGCAAGGCATTCGGGTCTTAGCGTTCAGAATGTGCGTACAGCCGTAAAAAACCTTAAACATTCTGATATGGTTTCTGTCCGCCAGATAGACGGAAAAAATGTTATCAGAATTACAAAATATATGGATTATCAGGCAATGGGTGCAAAAGTAACCAATGAGATAACCGAATAAAAACAACTCGGAACAGACGCATTTAAGGGAAAACTGCCACAAGAGTGTAACAATACTGTAACAAGACCGTAACAAAGTGGTAACCACGAACTAACATATGCTTAACATCTGACTAACAAGCAACTAACAACACTAAGATAATGAGATAATGAAGATAATGAGATAATGAGATAATGGAGAGTGTGTGTGAAGCGCGCACGCACACGCAAAATAAATTAAAATAAAAATATATATTATAAATAAAAAACTCCCGATTAGCGGGAGCGGAATGATGATATTAATTTATATGAAACTGTAGTTGCTTATATCTTATAGTGAACGATCAGGGGATCGATCCCTACACTGAAACCTATTTATTTGAATATGAAATAACTGAATTAATTGATATTATATTTTTTTCCGGCATAAATCATCATTCCGATGCCTATTATGAAACCGACGGCAAAGACAACGAAGCTGTGAGGTGATTCTGTGATACCAAGGAGAAGGGCAGTAATCAGCAGGGCAACGCCCGAAAGAGTCAGCCCTTGTCCCGATAATTTGCAGAATGAGCTTTTGTCGCTTTCCGAAACTTTGTCGTAATGATAATCGTGAAGAAGTGTGATTTTCTCTTTTTTCCATATGAGGAGTCCGAGAATCACAAACAGAATGCCCACAGAGGCAGTAACAATCAGTCCTGTATACATAAATCAGCCTCAGAATATGCCGTTATTGTATTTTTTCATTGCACAGAAGTTTATTCCTATACCCGCGCCAAAACCTGCTACGAGCACTCCGTAGCTGATGTATTTATAAATCTCAGCCTGCTGACTATCGGCAATAAAAGTGAGAATGCCTGCAATAATCATTGTAATGCCAATAATGATTGTGCCGAGTCCTACCATTTTGCCGAAAGGAATGCGGTTTTCCTCTGTCACATTTTTTCTGTGATAGGAATGAAGCATTGAAACGTTGCCTTTTCTGTTGAAAAATCCCATTACAATGCAGACGATGCCAAGTATCACGGGAGCGATGTTTTCCATCATAGCAAAACCTCCTGAGAGTTTTTCTCTTGCCTTATTATATCACATATTCAGATAATTTGCTACTTATTTTTTTTGAAGAGTTTTTTTGTAGGGGTGTTGTTGGGCGTCCGGTTTCTTGAAGACAAATAACGGTGGAACGCCGTTTCAATTACTTCTTTATAAATACGCAAAAAAACAGCTCCCACATTGTGAGAGCTGAAATATGTGCTGTAAAGAAATTATCTCTTTGAGAACTGGGGAGCACGACGTGCGCCTTTGAGACCGTATTTCTTTCTTTCCTTCATTCTGGGGTCTCTTGTAAGGAAACCTGCCTTCTTGAGAGCGGGACGAAGGTTTTCGTCGAACTGAAGAAGAGCTCTTGAAAGACCGTGACGGATAGCACCAGCCTGACCTGTAACGCCGCCGCCTGCTACTCTTACAACGATGTCGAACTTCTCTGTTGTGCCTGTGAGAGCGAGAGGCTGACGAACGATGAGCTTAAGAGTTTCAAGACCGAAGTAATCGTTGATATCTCTGTCGTTGATTGTGATTTTGCCTGTGCCGGGATATACACGAACACGAGCTACTGAACTTTTTCTTCTACCTGTACCGTAGTAGTAATTGCTTTCGTACATTTAAGTTTGCCTCCCTTTCTTAGAATTCTCTTGCTACGGGCTGCTGAGCTGCATGCTTGTGCTCTGCACCTGCGTAAACGTGAAGTCTTGTGAATGCCTTTCTGCCGAGTGAGTTAGCAGGAAGCATACCCTTGATAGCCTTTTCA
>JAZUCO010000040.1:0-39436 GCA_045639185.1 Acutalibacteraceae bacterium | reverse complement strand
AAGCATTGAGGGCTTTGTAAGATCGTTGATAGCAACAACATCGTAACCTTCTGCACCGAACATCTGACGGAATGCAAGACGGCCGATTCTGCCGAAACCGTTAATAGCAACTTTAACTGACATTTAATTTTCCTCCAATTTATAATGGCATATGCCATTGTTATTTTTTGCTTTATTATTTTAACTCAAAATGGATAAATATTCAAGTCTTTTGTTAAAAAATTAACCAGAAAATGTTATATTTGTTTAACTCACACAAAAACATATACATTCTTGAGTCATATAATTGCAATTATCAATAATATTATTACTTATTAACGACGTTTTGTGCATTTCCGTCTATAAATGCCTTTATATTACTTTCAAGAATTGTTGCAAGTCTTTTTCTTGTTTCAAAAGCCGCCCATGCAATGTGTGGGGTTATAAAGCAATTTTTTGCAGAAAGTAGCGGATTCTCTTTTGATGGAGGCTCTGTTGAAAGAACATCAAGTCCGGCTCCTCCGAGTTTTCCCGAATTAAGAGCCTCTGCAAGTGCTTTTTCGTCGACAACCGTACCTCTTGAAGTATTGATGAAGTATGCACCGTCTTTCATCCTTGCAATAAAATCTTCATTTACAACTCCTTCTGTTTCGGGAGTAAGGGGGCAATGCATTGAAACCACATCTGATACAGCAAGCATTTCGTTGAGTGAAACAAGTTTTATATATTCTGGTTCATCGCCATGAATTCTGTGAGTATAGGCTACTATATTCATTCCGAATACCTTTGCTCTCTCCGCAACAGCTCTGCCTATTTTTCCGAGACCGAAAATACCAAGAGTTTTGCCGCTAAGTTCAGTAAGAGGAGATTTCCAGTAACAGAAGTCTTTACAGCTGCACCATTCTCCTGCTTTAACCGAGGCAGAATGAAGCCCTACATTCATTGCAAGCTCAAGTATAAATGAAAGTACAAGCTGTGAAACAGCATCAGTTGAATAGGAAGGAATATTGGAAACAGGAATTCCTTTTTCTTTGAGATAAACATAATCCACAATGTTATAACCTGTTGACATAAGTGCAATGAATTTAAGTTTAGGCAGATTATCAATAATTTCCTTAGTGATAGGTGTCTTGTTCGTAATGATGATATCAGCATCTATGCATCTATCAATCACTTTGTCTGCAGGTGTTCTGTCATAAATTATGACCTCACCGAATTTATTGAAACTGTCCCATGAAAGATCTCCTGGATTAGTTGTATAAGCGTCGAGCATAACAATTTTCATACAAAAAACCGCCTTTATCATTTATTGAATAAACTAATTTGAAATATTATATCACAAACTCTTGAAGTTTTCCATTTTTTTTGATAAAATATTTTCGTTATGATAAATTTGATAATCATTCTATTGTTTGCTTCTTTGCAGCTAATGAGTGATGATTTATGAAAATGTAAGATTCTGGAGTGATTAATATGTCAAAAGAAAATGCAATCAGAAAAATTGAATCAAATCAGTATGACGAATTAATGAAGAAAATTTACTTTACTGATGAAGCTGTTGCTTCTCAGAAAGAAAGATATAAGAAAATTGTTGACCTTTTCTGCGAATATTATAATGAAGACAGAGAGATCAGATTTTTCTCTGCTCCCGGCAGAACAGAAGTATGCGGTAACCACACAGACCATAACAGAGGTAAGGTTATGGCTGCTGCAATCAATCTTGATGCAGTTGCTGCTGCTGCAAAGAATGACGAAATGATTGTCAGAATCAAATCTGCAGAATACGATAAAATTGACGTTATAGATATTACTGATCTTAATCCCAATCCTGAAGAATACAGCCATTCAGCAGGTCTTATCCGTGGTGTATGTGCAGGTTTCAAAAACAGAGGTTATAATGTTGGTGGTTTTGATGCTGCAACAATGACTCAGGTTCTTTCAGGCTCAGGTCTTTCATCTTCTGCAGCTTTTGAAGTTCTTGTTGGTACTATTATTAACTATATGTATAATGACGGTAAGGTTTCTCCCGTAGAAGTTGCTCAGATAGCTCAGTATGCTGAAAACGTATTCTTTGATAAGCCTTGCGGACTTATGGATCAGATGGCTTGTTCAGTAGGTTCATTCGTTAAAATTGACTTCAAGGATAATGAAAATCCCGTTATCGAACCCGTTGCTTTTGATTTTGCTTCCTGCGGTCATTCACTTGTTATCACAGATACACGAGCTAATCACGCAGATCTTACTGATGAATACGGTTTTATCAGAACAGAAATGGAAAAAGGTGCAGAAGTTTTTGGCGGTAAAGCTCTCAGAGATGTTGAGGAAGATGAATTCTGCAACAACCTTGCTCTTGTAAGAGAAAAGGCAGGAGACAGAAGTATTCTCAGAGGTCTTCATTTCTATGGGGAAAATAACAGAGTAGAAAAAGCTGTTAAAGCTCTTGAAAGCGGCAACTTTGAAGAATTCAAAGCTATTATTACAGAGAGTGGTTTCTCTTCTTATATGTATAACCAGAATGTATTCTCAGCAAAACAGCCTCTTTCACAGCCTGTTTCTGTTGCACTTGCAGCGAGTGACTATATTCTCAGAGGCAAAGGCGCATGGCGTGTGCACGGTGGCGGCTTTGCAGGTACAATTCAGGCTTTTGTTCCCAATGAGCTTCTTGATACATACAAGAGCACTCTTGAAAGCATTTTCGGTGAAGGCGCTTGCTATGTTCTTAACATCAGACCCATCGGTGGTACAGAAATTAAATAATTTTTAAGGGGTGTATCCGCATACGATACACCTTTTTGAATCTTTGGTGATATTATTATGAAAAACAGACATTACAGAGCACTTGAGCTTGATAAAGTTCTTTCAATGTTGTCTCATTACGCTTCAGCGGCAGACAGTAAGGAAATGGCTCTGAATCTAGAACCTGAAACAAACATCACAATTGCAAAAGGTGAACTAAAAAAGACCGAAGATGCATATATTCTTCTTGCAAAATTCGGCGGTCCATCTTTCGGCTCAATAAAAAATGTGAACAATTCACTTGCAAGAGCAAATGCGGGTGGTGTACTCACAATGCGAGAACTTCTTGATATAGGTGAGAATCTTCGTGTTATCCGCTCTCTTCACGAATGGAGAAGCAGACAGTCTGATGAAACATCTTATTCTATAGATGTTTATTTCGGCTCTCTCAGACCTAATCAGTATCTTGAATCTAAAATTTCTTCTTCAATTACTTCAGAGGAAGAGATGTCAGATAATGCATCACCAACACTTGCTGATATCAGACGCAAAATGAAACAGCAGGCTTCTCGTATCAGAGAGAAGCTTGACGGTATCATTCATTCTCAGACATATCAGAAATGTCTTCAGGATGCCATTGTAACTCAGCGAAACGGAAGATTTGTTGTGCCCGTAAAAGCTGAATTCAGAGGTCAGCTTGCAGGTCTTGTTCACGACACATCTTCGAGTGGTGCAACAATATTTGTTGAACCTATGTCTGTTGTTGAAGCAAATAATGAAATCAGAGTTCTTCAGGGTAAAGAGCAGGATGAAATTGAAAGAATTCTTACTGAGCTTTCTGCTGAAACTGGCAATTATGCTGAAGCAATCAAATACAGTTATGAAGCAGCCCTTGAAATCAATCTTATTTTTGCAAAAGCTCAGCTTGCATATAAGATGAAAGCCTCAATGCCTGAACTCAATGATAATGGTGTTACAGTTCTTAAAAAGGCTAGACATCCTCTGCTTGACAGCAAAAAGGTTGTACCGGTAGATATAATGCTCGGTGAAACTTTTGACACACTTGTCATAACGGGTCCTAATACCGGCGGTAAAACGGTTTCTATAAAAACACTTGGTCTTCTTACTCTTATGGCAATGTGCGGTCTTATGATTCCTGTTGCTGACGGTAGTAAAGTCTGTGTATATGAAAAAGTCTTTGCTGATATTGGTGATGAGCAGAGTATAGAACAGTCTCTTTCAACGTTCTCATCACATATGGTCAATATTGTCAATATTATGCGTGATGCTGATGAAAACAGTCTTGTGCTTATAGACGAACTCGGTGCAGGAACAGATCCTGTTGAAGGTGCAGCACTTGCAATGGCAATACTTGAGCGTCTTAAATTTCAAGGGGCAAAGATAGCTGCCACAACACACTATGCAGAGCTTAAGGCATACGCACTTGATACACCGGGAGTAGAAAACGGCAGTTGTGAATTTGATGTTGCTACACTCAAACCTACCTACAGACTTCTTATCGGTGTTCCCGGCAGATCAAATGCGTTTGCTATTTCAGAAAAACTTGGTATTGAAAAAAATGTTATAGACAGAGCAAAAGAACTTGTTTCTGCAGAAAATATCCGTTTTGAAGATGTTGTAGACACTCTTGAAGAACGTCGTCTTGAAATGGAAAAGGAAAGACAGCTTGCAGAAAAACTAAGACTTGATAACGAACTCATCAAAATGAAGACTCAAGAGCGTCTTGATGAAATAGAAAAACTTCGTGAAAAAGAGATTCAGAGAGCACGTAGTGAAGCTATGCGTCTTGTTGAAAATTCAAGACGTGAAGCAAATGCTCTTATGATGGAAATTGAGCAGATGAAAAAGGCTCTGAAAAATCAGAACAATGCTGACAAACTCAATGAGATGCGTTCCAAGGTAAGAAAAGGTCTTTCAGGAGTTGACGCAGCAGCAGACCCTGTTATTGACGGAACTGATGACGGATATGAATTATCAAGACCTTTGCAGGTCGGTGATAACGTCAGAATTGCAGGTATGGGCAGTGAAGGTAAAGTCCTTTCTCTTCCTGATAATAAAAATTATGTTGAAATCCAGACAGGCAGTATGAAATTTCGTGTAAAGGTTTCAGACTTGCGTCTTATTGAAAAGAAGAAAGAACAAAAGAAAACTTCTTTTGTCAAAAACAATACGGAAAGTCGTCTTAACGCATCAGCAGATACAAGATGTGACCTGAGAGGGATGACTGTAGAAGAAGGTATAATGACTCTTGATCTGTTTATAGACAGTATGGTTATGGCGGGACTTTCTGAATTTACAATCATTCACGGCAAGGGTACAGGCGTGCTTAGAGCTGCAGTGCAACAACATCTCAAAAAACATCCTCAGATAAAAAACTACCGTCTCGGAACTTTTGGTGAGGGTGAAAACGGTGTAACCATTGCCACAATAAAATAATTGAAATTTTTTCAATTTAGCTATTGACATTCACGGTGTATTCTTGTATAATACTCGACTGTAAAGCGAAAAATCTTTACAGTAAAGAGGTGAATTTGATGGCAAAAAATCTTGATATGATAATGCTTCTTGATTTTTACGGTGATATGCTTACAGAAAAGCAGCGTGATTTTATCAGCTATTATTATAATGATGACCTTTCTCTTGCAGAGATTGCAGAGAATGTCGGTATCACAAGACAAGGTGTCAGAGATGCCATCAAAAGAGCTGAAAGTCTGCTTATTGAAATGGAAGAAAGAGTCGGTTTTGTTGCAAGATTTGAGCAAATCAAAAACGGTCTTGATAAAATCAGTAAAAAAGCAGGAAAAATCAACGAAGAAAATCTTAAATGCGGTCTTTCGAGGGAAATTAACAACCTTACGGTTGAAATTCAGTCACTTTGTGCTGACCTCGCAGACCCCGAAATCTAATAAGGGGTATTAAAATGGCATTTGAAGGTCTTTCAGACAGACTTGAATCAGCTTTTAAGAAGCTTAGAAGTAAAGGTAGTCTTACAGAGAGTGATGTTAAAGAGGCGATGCGTGAAGTACGCCTTGCATTGCTTGAAGCCGACGTAAGCTATAAAGTTGCAAAGGATTTCACAACATCTGTTACAACAAAAGCTATCGGTGCAAAGGTAATGGAAAGTCTCACTCCTGCCCAGATGGTTATAAAAATTGTTAATGAAGAACTTACTGCTCTTATGGGTGGTACACAGGCAAGATTGGCTAATGCGGCACATCCGCCAACAGTAGTTATGATGTGTGGTCTTCAGGGTTCAGGTAAAACTACACACAGTGCAAAAATTACAAAGATGCTTAAAAAACAGGGTCACAGACCTCTGCTTGTAGCTTGTGACGTTTACAGACCTGCTGCTATAAAACAGTTGCAGATTGTCGGTGAACAGGCAGATGTTCCTGTTTTTGAAATGGGTAATTCAGATCCCGTACTTATAGCTAAAGAAGCCTTGAAACTTGCAGAAGATAAAGGCTATGACTATGTTTTTCTTGATACTGCAGGTCGTCTTCATATTGATGAACAACTTATGCAGGAACTTAAGAATATCAAGGCAGAGGTTAAGCCTCACGAAATTCTTCTTGTTGTTGACTCAATGACAGGTCAGGATGCCGTAAACGTAGCATCTACATTCAATGATGCACTCGGTATAGACGGTCTTGTCCTTACCAAGCTTGACGGTGACACACGAGGCGGTGCGGCTCTTTCAGCAAGAGCAATCACAGGTAAACCAATTAAATTTGTCGGTGTCGGTGAAAAGCTTGATGACCTTGATGTATTCCATCCTGAGAGAATGGCTTCAAGAATTCTCGGTATGGGTGATGTGCTCTCACTTATCGAAAAAGCTGAGCAGACACTTGATGAAAAAAAAGCTCTTGAGCTTGAAGAAAAACTCAGACAGAATAAATTTGATCTTAACGATCTTCTTTCCCAGCTTCAGGAAGTCAAGAAAATGGGTTCAATGAAAGATATTCTTTCAATGATTCCCGGTGTCGGCAAAAAAATCAAGGATGCGGATATTGATGACCGTCAGCTTGATAAAACAGCATCAATCATTTATTCAATGACTCCCAAAGAGAGAGCAAATCCTGATATCATCAATCCTTCAAGAAAACGCAGAATCGCAGCAGGTTGCGGTATGCAGGTTGAAGATGTTAACAGACTCCTTGCTCAGTATCGTCAGATGCAGAAAATGTTCAAGCAGATGACAGGCAAGGGTAGTAAGAAAAAAATGAAGCGTATGCAGAATATGATGGGTGGCGGCGGTTTCCCCGGCTTCCCGATGTAATCCGATTCATAACACAAAGTGTTTGAATATATAATTTTTGTATAATTTATTTGGAGGTAAATAAAATGGCAGTTAAAATTCGTCTTCGTCGTATGGGTGCAAAGAAGGCTCCCTTCTATCGTGTAGTTGTTGCAGACTCAAGATATCCCCGTGACGGCAGATTCATTGAAGAAATTGGTTATTACAACCCCACAACTGAACCTGCAACAGTTAAAATTGATGCTGAAGCAGCTAAGAAGTGGATTGGAAACGGCGCTCAGCCCACAGATACTGTAAGATCAATTCTTAAGAACCAGGGAATTATTGAAAAGTAATTTTCTGATTTCAATGAATTAATTGGAGGAAAATAAAATGGAAGAATTACTCGTTGCTATCGCTCAGGGTCTCGTTGACGCTCCCGCAGAAGTTAACGTTACAGTTGATCCTGAAAACGAAGAAGGAATTACAGTTTACCATCTTCATGTTGCAGCAGACGATATGGGTAGAGTTATTGGCAAACAGGGAAGAATTGCTAAGGCTATCAGAACCGTAATGCGTGCTACTGCTAACCGTAAGGATATGAAGATTCAGGTTGAAATCGACTGATTCCGATTAAACAAAGAATTAACGGATACTCTTGAATGAGTATCCGTTATTTTTTTATTTAATTTTGTTTTTCGAATTAATAAGTCTGCTGTTGATAAATTGAACAAAATCTGTATTTTCTGTTAAATTTTCAATGTCTTTGCCGATAGTAAATTTTATTTTATTGCCTTTGATAGAGAAAATGTAAAAGTTTTTTGTTGTTTTAACTGAAGAGATTTTTTCATATTCAATTCTGGTTTCAGATTTTGAATAAATATCCTTGTCTATAAAGCAATCTTCATAAAAAAGCACTTCATCTGTTTCAGCATTATTGTAAAGTGAAATGTAATTTTTTACTCTTTTTTTTGCATAGCTGTATGGTCTTGTAAAATATACAATTATTGTCAATACTGCATAAATCAGGAGAATAATATTAATACTGTAATACCACCATATCCAATAGATATTATATGCAACAGCAAAAAGAATCAATATTCCGTAGAAAACATGATAGGAAGTAAATACATTTCTGTAAATTTCGCGACATTTATCTTCTGATTTAATATTTATATTTCTGAATAATGGTTCCATATGAAATCTCCTTACAAATATTTCTGATATTCTTCAACAGCCTTTTTATCGCATCTCTCATTTTCAGGATGACCTGCGTGACCTTTTATCCAGTTAAATTCCACATTGTGAGTTTCGAGAAGATGTAATAATTCTTCCCATAAATCTACATTGAGTGCAGGTTTACCGTCACTTTTTTTCCAACCTTTTTTCTTCCAGCCGAAAACCCAGCCTTTGAGGATTGCGTCACATACATATTTAGAGTCTGAAATGATTGTTACATCACAAGGCCTTTTTAGCGCTTTCAGGCCCTCAATAACAGCAGTAAGTTCCATTCTGTTATTTGTTGTGTCGGGGTTGCCGCCTGAGATTTCTTTTTCGTGTTCACCGAGTCTGAGAATTGCACACCATCCTCCGGGACCCGGGTTGCCTGAACAGGCGCCGTCTGTATAAATAATAACTTTGTTTGCCATATTATACCTCTTTTCTCATTCATTATATCAATTAATTGGTCATAAGTAAATACTAAATGATTATTTTAACTTTACCTGAGAATAATAAAATTACATTATTTTGTTATAGGAGAATTTTTATGAATGCGCTAATTATATCTTGCGGAAATAATCAAGGATTGCGTCCTGTCACCTGTTCTGAAAATGAGCTTATGATTAAAATTATGGGTAAGCCTGTACTCGGATATATGATAGAAATGCTTCTTAAAGGCGGCTTGAATAAAATTACTGTCGCATCGTCATTCAGATGTGAGGATATAGAAGAATATCTTGATGAATGTAATATACAGAGTGCTGATGTGAATTGTCTTGAGAATGAATCAGATAAGTCTGTTGAAGAAATCGTCGTGTCTTTTGCAAAAAAACAAACAGATTCTTTTATTCTTATGTTATCACCTTGTGTTACTGATATTGATATTTCAAAAGTTTTGCTTTATCACAAAAGTATAAATGCTCAGGCAACAGTTATTTGCTCAACTGTTGAAGATACGGGCAGATTCGGTATTATAAATCTAAATAAAAACGGTTCTGTTGATAGTCTTTTTGAAAAGCCTGATTGGAGTCACACATCATCTAATCTTGCAAATACAGAAATATATGTACTTGAACCTGAAATTTCAGAAATTTTATCATCTGAAAGCAGAATGTTTAACAAAAGCTTTGCTTCGATGTTTCTCCAAAATAAAATCCGTTTTTTCGGTTATCAGACAGAAAAATACTGGAATGCAATTTGTGAAGTAGGCGATATCAGAAAAATAGTAAAAGATCTTTTGTTGCACAAACCAGAAATCAATCTTCCTTCATCTAAAAACGGCATTTTTTGTTTAGGTAAAATGCCGGCAGGTGATTACACGATTATTCCTCCCGTGTATTTCGGTAATAATGTAAAAATTGGATTTAATTGCACTGTTGGGCCCTATACAGTTATCGAAGATAATGTAAAATTAGAAGACGGTGTTCGTATAAAAAAATCTGTAGTTCTTAAAAATACTCAGATTTGCAGTAATTGTGATATTACAGGTGCTGTAATCGGCAGAAACTGTGTGCTTAAAAGAAATTCTGCATATCTAGAGGGGTGTTGTATAGGTGACGGATGTATTATTGAAAGCAGCAGTACAATTCATAATAATGTATCAGTCTGGCCGAAGAAGAATATTTCTTACGGATCTGTATTGACTTCTAATCTTAAAGATGGCAGAAATGAATATGATCTTATCTGTTCAGACAGCATTTCAGGCAATACTTTTTCAGAAATAACACCTGAAAGATGTTGCAGGCTTGCTTCTGCTCTTGCAAGTTCTTCTTGTGGTGGAAAAGTTTCAGTAGGATACGCAACTTCAAAGGAAGCAAAAACTCTTGCAATGTCTGTATTGTCAGGCCTTATTTCTTGCGGAAGTGTTGTTTATGATTTTGGTGAATCTTTTGAAAGTCAGATGCATTTTTATGTTTCATACAGTAATACCGATAGTGGCATTTTTATAGATGCTGATAAAAATGCCACTAAAATCAAATTGTTCGGCAGATACGGTTTACCTTTGACGTGCAAGGAAGAAAGAGAAATTGAAAATAGATATAAGCACAGTGATTTCAGAAGAGCATACGGTGATAATCTTAATTCTATTTATGATATGAGTTCTGTTGCTGACATTTATAACGGATATCTACTGACCTGCTCTGGACATGGGGTATACGGAATGTCTTTATCAGTTTGTAATTCAAACTGTCTTATTGAAGAAATTTCACAGAAATGTTTCGGATTGCTTGGGGTAAAAAGCAGTAAGCTTCCTGAATTCAGTATTGATAACAGTGGCAATGCAGTAACAGCAAAGGATGAAATCGGACGTTTTGTTGCTTTTGAAAAGCTTATTATTGCCGCATGCGTTGAATTTTTCAGACAGGGAAGAGATGTCTGTGTTCCATTTGAGGCACCGCCTGATCTTGAAAAAACTGCAGCAAAGTATAACAGAAGAGTTATAAGAACCGGAGAATCTTCTGCTGAATATTTTACTGAAGAAACAGGAATACTTGCAAAGCAATGTATGTGGGCATATGATGGTCTGAGTCTTGTTTTTTTAGTCATAGGTATTATGAACAGAAATAAAGTTTCATTATCTGAGCTTGTCAATAATCTTCCCGAATGCAATATATATTCAAAAATTATTTCATGCAGTATGCCTCATTCACGTATTGCTGAAATTCTTGATGTCAGGATAGACAGAGATACTCAGGGTGTCAGAAAACCGGTAGAAAATGGTTATCTTACAATTCTCAGACAAGGTGGAGGCAGGCATCTGCGTATAATTGCTCAGGCAGATACAATTGAAGCGGCAAAGGAAATATGTATTGATACAGAACGTAAAATAAACCTTGATACTATTGACAATATGTCTCAATAAGTGTAAAATAGCAATAATAGTGGGTTGCTATGCTTTCAAGAGTTTTAAGCCTCAGCTTGGAGGCTTTACATATAAAAATAAGACTAGTAAAGGAGAAGAAATGAGTAATCAGAAAACAGCTAAAGAATCAACAAAAAAAGATACAGAAAAAATAAAACGTTACGGAAAAATTTCAAAAACCGTTAAACATACCTCTAAGAATCAGACAAAAAGTAAAAAGCAGACAGCTTTTCATTATCATAAAAAACAGCAGAAGACTGTTCAGGAGAATTTTGAATCTCCCGTTAAAATTGCATTCCTCGGTGGTCTCAATGAAGTTGGTAAAAACCTTACTGTCATAGAGTATAATAATGAGATTGTAATAATAGATTGTGGTCTTGCATTTCCCGATGCTTCAATGCCGGGTATAGATCTTGTAATTCCCGATTTTACTTATCTTGAAAAGAATTCACAGAAAGTTAAGGGTATTTTTATTACTCACGGACATGAAGACCACATAGGCGGACTTTCATATTTGCTTAAAGTTGTGAATGCACCTGTATATTCAACAAAACTTACACTTGGTCTTGTTGAGTATAAACTCAGAGAAGCTAAAATGCTTTCCAATGTTAAGCTTAACCCCATTAAGCCTGATGATAAAATTAAAGTCGGCGGATTCGAAATTGAAGCTATTCATGTGAATCATTCAATTCCTGATGCTCTTGCATTTGCTGTTAGATGTAAAGAAGGCGTTATACTTCATACCGGTGACTTCAAAATCGACAGCACACCTATTGACGGTGAAATGATGAATCTTGCTCGTCTCGGTCAGCTTGGTAATGAAGGTGTACTGTGTCTTCTTTCTGACTCTACTAACGCTGAAAGAAGCGGTTATACAGAGAGCGAAAAAAAAGTGGGTGAGTCATTTGAAAATCTGTTCAGAAAAGCAGGTTCAAGACGACTTATTGTTGCAACTTTCGCATCAAATATTCACAGGGTTCAACAGATTATCAATGTAGCTGCATCTCTAGGCAGAAAAGTAGCACTTTCAGGCAGAAGCCTTGAAAATGTTGTTGCGATCAGTAAAGAACTCGGTTACCTCAATGTGCCTGACGGTGTAATTATCGGTATTGAGGCTATCAAACAGTATACTGACGAAGAGCTTGTTATTATTACAACGGGCAGTCAGGGTGAACCTATGTCTGCACTCACTAGAATGTCAATGTCTGATCACAGAAAAGTTTCTGTCGGACCTAATGACTATGTCATTATTTCTGCAACCCCTATTCCGGGTAATGAAAAGACTGTCGGTAAGGTTGTAAACGAACTTATGAAGCTTGGTGCAAATGTTGTATATGAGCGTATGTATGAAGTTCATGTTTCAGGTCATGCTTGTCAGGAAGAACTTAAACTTGTTTTAGGTCTTGTTAAACCCAAATTTTTTATTCCTGCTCACGGTGAACAGAAACACCTCAGAAAACATGCAATGCTCGGAGAGGCAATGGGTGTTAACCCTGATAATATTATCATTGCTGCAAACGGAACAGAGATTTCTTTCCATTCTGAGAAAAAATATACAGTAAGTGATGTTCCTGCAGGAAATGTGTTTGTTGATGGTTATGGTGTCGGTGATGTCGGAAGTCTTGTGCTCAGAGAGAGAAAACTTCTTTCTGAAGATGGTGTAATTGTTGTTTCCGCTGTTCTTGACTCAGCAACAGGATATAATCTCTGTGCACCTGAAATCCATTCGAGAGGTTTTGTTTTTGTTAAAGAATCATCTGAATTGTTCAGCGATGCTGAGCAGATTGTTGTCAGAATTCTTGACAAATATGCTGATTCACGTAAACGTGACATAAATGCCCTCAAAGGCAAAATTAAGGACGAAGTTCTTCGCTTTATGTATGAAAAAACAAAACGTAGTCCTGTTGTTATTCCCGTTATACAGGAGATTTAATGTTTTATCTGTGAAAGGATAAATGATATGAGATTAAAAGCGTTTTTCAAAGCTAATCCGATGTTCCCGGTTGTGATTCTTTTCACAATTCTTGTTTCATTTACATCTTTATATCTTAAACAATACTGGATTGCAGGTATCGAACTTGTGCTCGGTGTTATTCTTGCTGTAATTGTCTATCTTTCAGAGAGAAAAACATTCAGAGACATTGTAAGATCTGTAAAAATTATCAATTCTCATCTTGATGCGTCAACACGTGAAGATATAACTGCAATCCCGTTTCCTGTAATTATTTGTTCGTCTTCAGGTAATATTGTTTGGTATAATGATTTTTTTGAAAGAGATATAGTAGGAAATTCTGGACTCACAAAGAAGCAGATTTCTAATTTCATTCCTGAGAAAAAGCTTAATGAAAGTATCGAAAAAGGCAGTTTCAATGCATCTTACGACGGTAAACGATATACTGTATATATATCAAAACATACTGTAAATGCAGATGCAGAATTTGTATTGTATTTTGTGGATGATACATATTACAAGAATATTGCAGATAAATATGAAGACAGCCGTCCTGTTGTTATTATCGCATCAGTTGATGCTATGGAAGAAGTTTCATCACGTATTTCTCAGAATCAGTTTTCAACATTACTTAGCGATGTTGAGCGAATGGTAATTTCATGGTTTACACAGTACAAATGTGTGCTTAGAAAAATTGCAGACGGCAGGTTTTTTATAATTGCCGAAAAAAAGATTTATGATCAGATGAAGAGTAAGGATTTTAATATCCTTGACAATGTCAGAAACCATAAAATTGAAGGAGTAAATGCAGGCTTTACCCTTTCTATGGGTATTGCAACAGGCAATGAATTCCTCGCTTGTGAAGAACTTGCAAGAAAGTCACTTGATATGGCAAAGGGCAGAGGCGGAGATCAGGTTGTTATTAACGATAATAATAACTATGAATTCTTCGGCGGTGTTGCAACAGGTGTTGAAAACCGTAATCAGGTGCAAGCCCGTATATATGCGAGTGCTTTTGAAGAACTTGTGCGCCATTCATCACAAGTATTGGTTATGGGCCATAAAAATTCAGACCTTGATGCTCTCGGAAGTGCCATCGGTGTATACGAAGCTGTTAAATCACTTGGTATAAATGTCAGAATCGTTGTTGATGAAAAAACAACAATGGCAAAACAGCTCATAGATTTTTACAATGCTGCGAACAAAGAATCTTGTTTTATAAATTCTGCAAGAGTGCTCAGTGAACTTGATGCTGAAACATTGGTTGTTGTTACCGATGTTATGCGTCCTGGGTTTACGGAAGCTCCGGAGCTTGTTGAAATGGCTCAGAAAAAGGTTGTTATCGACCATCACAGAATGTCAATTGATTATATGTCAGATGCATTATTGTTGTTCCATGAGCCTAATTCATCATCAGCAAGTGAAATGGTAACAGAGCTTATCAAATATATGCCTTCAAAACCGCAGATTTCTAAATATGCTGCTGAAGCATTGCTTGCAGGTATTTATCTTGATACAAAGAATTTTACACTCAGAACAGGTGTAAGAACTTTTGAAGCTGCAGCATCACTCCGTGATTACGGTGCAGATACAATTTCTGTTAGAAAACTTTTTGCGGCTTCATCAGATGAAAATATACTTGTAAGTAAAATTGTAAATAATGCAGAAATCAGAGGTAATTTTGCTTTTGCAAAGACAAATCAGAATGATCAGAATGTCAGACTCATAGCTGCTAAAGCTGCCGATGATCTGCTTAATATTGAACATGTAGACGCATCTTTTGTAATTTTTCCTTCAAATGAAACTGATGTCTCAATTTCGGCAAGGTCATACGGAAGAGTCAATGTTCAGATTATTATGGAAAAGTTGGGCGGTGGCGGTCACCAGACAATGGCTGCTGCGCAAATAAAAAATACAACTATTGAAAACGTAGAACATTTATTGGGTAATGTAATTTTTGATTTCTGTAATAAAAAATCTACCCAGAAGAATAGCTAAAGGAGGATAACCACAATGGAGGTTATTTTGAATCAGGACGTTAAAACCCTCGGTAAAAAGGGTGAAAAAGTTACAGTTGCTGAAGGTTACGCAAGAAATTTTCTTTTTCCTCGTAAACTTGCAGTTGAAGTTTCAGCTCAGACAATAACAGAGCTTAAAAACAGAGAATCATCAAATCAGCATAAGATTGATACCGATATTGCTAATGCAAAGGCTGCTGCTTCAAAACTTAACGGCAAAGAACTTAAGATTGTTGCTAAAGCTGGTGCAAACGGTAAGCTTTTCGGTTCTGTTACTTCAAAAGAAGTTGCTGCAGAAATCAAGAAACAGCTTGGTGTTGACATTGATAAGAGAAAAATTACAATGGCAGATATCAAGAACTTCGGTTCAGCTCAGGCTGAAGTAAAGCTCTATCAGGGTATTTCCGCAAAAGTTACAGTTGTTGTAGGTGAATAAGTAATGGCTAACGAAAATAATACATTTACAGCAGATACAGGTACATTGCCTTTTAGTCTTGAGGCTGAACAGGCAGTGCTTGGTTCGGTTCTTCTTGACCCGTCCTGCCTTTCTGTTGTTACAATGATATTAAAGCCTGAATATTTCTATCTGCCTCAGCATAAATCAATTTTTACAACAATCCTTGCTCTTGATGCGTCAAGTGGTGGCAAAATTGATCCTTTGCTCGTTCTTGACACTTTGAGAAAAGACAAAACATTCAATGACGAATCAGGTAAGACATATCTTTTGCAGTTATCAAAAGTTGTTCCTTCAACCGCGAATGTTGAATCTTATGCAAAAATCGTAAGAGAAAAGTTCTATGTGCGTTCCCTTATAAATATTGCATCAGACATTAAGGATAAGGCATCTGATTCTGAACAGACAGCAGACGAGCTTCTTGACATGGCTGAACAGCGTATATATGATATCCGTCAGGGTAATACGCTTTCAGGTCCTGCAAAGATAAGTGATCTTATTTCGACTGTTTATCAGAATTTGTATGAACTTTCATTGCTTGATAAAAATGAGTATGCAGGTTTTAATACAGGATTTCCCGATCTTGATAAAAAAATCACTGGTCTTAATCGTTCCGACCTTGTTATCATTGGTGCTCGTCCTGCCATGGGTAAAACAAGTTTTGCGCTTAACCTTGCAAGAAATGTTGCTGTTTATGCAAAAAAACGAGTACTGTTTTTCTCATTGGAAATGTCAAAAGAACAGCTTGCACAGCGTGTCCTTTCCACAGAAGCACGAGTACAGAGTACCAAGTTCAGAACAGGTAATCTCTCTCCTGATGAGTGGCAGAGAATTGCCGAAGCTAGTGTATTTCTTTCTGATGTTGAATTGTTTTTTGATGATACTGCAAATATTACAGTTCCTGAAATGAAAGCGAGAGCAAGGCAGGTTAAAAATGTTGATTGTATCATCATTGACTATCTTCAGCTTATGTCTTCAAGCAAAAAGACAGATAACCGAGTACAGGAAGTTTCTGAAATTACACGTAGCCTCAAAATGATGGCTAAGGATCTTAATATTCCTGTTGTTACATGTGCTCAGCTTGCACGAAGAACTGATACTGATAAAGGTCGAAGCCACAGACCTCAGATGTCTGACCTTCGAGAATCAGGTTCAATCGAGCAGGACGCAGATATCATTCTTATGCTTTACAGAGAAGATTACTATAAAAATGCGGGTGATACACCGCCCGAAGATATAAAAGTGGATGAAGCAGAACTTATCATTGCAAAGAACAGACACGGACCCACAGAGACTGTGCCTCTTGCATGGAATCCTGACTTCACTCAGTATACTTGCAGAGAATTCAGACGCGATGAAGAGAATTGAGAATAAAATTTTTTCTACACTGAATAAAAATAATATGTTAAGTCCGCTTGATACTGTTGTTGTAGCAGTATCAGGTGGTGCTGATTCAATGTGCCTATTACATTTTTTCAATAAATTTTCAAGTTTGTTGAATATTAATATAATCTGTGCGCATGTAAATCATGGAATTCGTGGAGAAGAAGCTATTCGTGATGAACAATTTGTTTCAGATTTTTGTTTGGAACATAATATTAATTTTGAATCAGTAAGTTATGATGTGCCTGCAACTTCTGCAGAATGTGGAGAAAGTCTCGAAGAGTGCGGCAGAAGATTACGTTATGAATTTTTTAATTCTTTAGGTGAAAATATCAGGATTGCAACAGCACATAACCTTAACGATTCTGCTGAGACATTTATTTTCAATCTTGCAAGAGGAACAGGTCTTAAAGGTTTGCTGGGAATTCCTGCTGTGCGTGACAATATAATCAGACCTTTGTCTGAGTGTACAAGAGAAGAAATTGAAGAATATCTTTTTGAAGAAAATGTGAGTTTTGTTACAGACAGCACAAATCTTTCAGATGAATATGCACGTAACAAAGTGCGTCATGGTGTAATTCCCGTGCTTACAGAGCTTAACAGCGGATTTTTTGGAGTTTTTCATCAGTGTCTTGAAAATTTATCATCAGCTGAAAAATATCTTTCAGATATAACTGACAGAGCATTTGAATCTGCAAAAGGAAATGAAAAATTTTTAATTGCAGAACTAAAAAGTATTGATAAGTTTATTACAAGACGTGTTATAAAACTTATTGCTGAATATTTCGGTTGCAAAAATATTGAAAGCAGACATATTTTTCTTGTTGAATCATTGCTTGATTCTTCTGGTGCTGTTAATCTTCCGGGTAACATAAAGCTTGTTTCTGACGGAATATATTTGTATAGCGAAGAAGAAAAAAAAGATGAAATTGTCATAAATGAATATTTTGAATCGTCTGTAAAAAAATATCAGTTTCCCGGTTGTACGATTAATGTCGATTCTATTGACAATGATATATTAAAAAAATATAATGTTAAAGAATTGTCTGAAAAAGGATATGCTGATGCAGAAAAAATTAACGGTTCTGTTTTCAGAACACGTCTGCCCGGTGACCGTTTCCGTTTTCCTTTTGCTCAACATTCAAAATCATTGAAGAATCTATATAAAGAGAGGAATATTTTACCTGAAAACAGATGGGGTATACCTCTTATTGCAGATAATGAAGATGTATTGTGGATTTATGGTGCAGGCATTTCGGATAAGGCTAAAATTACTGAAAAAACCAAAAGTATTATTAAACTGGATGTTATTATTAAAAAATGATTATTGTCCGGAGAATAGATATGTTCTTTTGCAGAAAACTAAAGTTTGAACATATTGTACTTTTGTTGAATTATAAGGAGAGAATATTAAATTGAATAAGAACGGCAAGAAAATATTTTCATACCTTCCGTATCTGTTGATTCCTCTGATGCTTATGGCGTCAATGTGGATGTTCTCAGGCGGAACAAAAGAATCAGATAAAAAAGAGTATTATGAGATTGTCAAGTTGTTTGAAGACAACAAAATTGCTGAATATGAACTTAATCTCAGCAGTGGTGCACTTCAGTACAAGCTGAAAGATAATGAAAAGGACACATCTGAAAAATATACTGTTCCCAATGTGTCATTATTTATTGATGATATTCATGATACGGCTAAAGAAAATAATGTTAAGTACAATTATAGTGCAGGTAAAACAAATTCTTGGATTTCTAGTATGATTCCTATGCTTGTTTCAGTTCTTGTGCTGGGCGGTATTATGTTCTTTATGCTCAGAAAGATGAGTTCATCATTCAATAACGAAACAAATAAGACTCTCAGCTTCGGTAAAGCTCGTGTTAAAGGCAAAGACGAAAATAATAAAAAGACTTTCGCTGATGTTGCAGGTGCTGATGAAGAAAAAGAAGAACTTGCAGAGCTTGTTGAATTTTTGCGTAATCCCCAGCGTTTCAGTGAACTCGGTGCAAGAATTCCCAAGGGTGTGTTGCTTGTAGGCCCTCCGGGTACAGGTAAAACTCTTCTCGCAAAAGCAGTTGCAGGTGAGGCAGATGTACCTTTCTTCTCGATTTCAGGTTCTGACTTTGTAGAAATGTATGTCGGTGTTGGTGCATCACGAGTAAGAGACTTGTTCCAGCAGGCTAAAAAAGAATCTCCTTCAATTATATTCATTGATGAAATTGATGCTGTCGGCAGACACAGAGGTGCCGGTATGGGTGGCGGCCACGACGAACGAGAACAAACGCTTAACCAGATGCTTGTTGAAATGGACGGTTTTGGTATCAATCAGGGTGTAATTGTTATCGCTGCTACTAATAGACCTCATATTCTTGTCCCTGCTCTTCTCAGACCAGGTCGATTTGACAGACAGGTAACTGTTGGCTATCCTGACGTGAAGGGTAGAGAAGATATTCTTAAAGTTCATGCAAAGGGTAAGCCTCTTGCTCCCGATGTTGATCTTTCAAAAATTGCTTTCCAGACTTCCGGATTTACAGGTGCTGACCTTGAGAACCTTCTTAACGAAGCAGCTCTTCTTGCAGCAAGAAAAGGTCTTCGTGCAATCACTATGAATGAAATCGAAGATGCAACCGTAAAGGTTATTGTAGGTACAGAAAAGCGTTCACACAAAATCAATGAAAAAGATAAGAAGATTACAGCATATCACGAAGCAGGCCATGCTGTAGCCACATATTATCTTGAAACTCAGGATGTTGTAAGAGAAGTTTCTATTGTTCCCAGAGGTATGGCAGCTGGTTATACACTCCATATGCCTCAGGAAGATAAAATGCATCTTACAAAGAAAACAATGCTTGATAATATTGTTGTACTTCTCGGTGGCAGAGTTGCTGAATCGATGGTATTTGATGATATCACAACAGGTGCATCAAATGATATTGAACGTGCATCTGAAACAGCAAGAAGTATGGTTACTAAATACGGTATGAGTGATGAACTCGGTCCTATTGCTTTCGGCACAGGTCACGATGAAGTTTTTCTTGGCAGAGATTATTCTAATGTTAGAAATTATTCTGAAACAGTTGCTTCAAAGATTGATGAAATTGTACGCGAGATTATAACTGATTCATACGATAGATGTCATGATATTCTTAAAGATCATTATGACCAGCTTGAAAAAGTTGCAGAGTATCTTATTAAACACGAAAAAATCGGTGAAAAAGATTTTGCTGCACTTATGGAAGGCAAACTTGAAGAGAATGAAGTTTCAGCAGAAGAAGTTAAATCTGTTGAAATTGTTAATGTATCAGAAACTGAAAAAGAATCTGAAGAATAATATTGAAAAGGTAGCGCGTTTGTGCTGCCTTTTCGGAGTTTGAAGGGAGTCGGAATCTTTGCCTCAGATTGCAGGATTTCCCCGGTTTTGCTTATGAATAAAAAACAAAAAGCGCAATCTATATTCAAATTTCTATATTCGGCAATTATAGTTGCGATTCAAACAACAGCGTTTTATTATGTTTTGTTTTTTGGTTATAATAAAGTTCTTGAAGCACCTCTCGATTCAGGCGGATATCTGATGGTTGTACTTTATTGTGCAGGCCTCATCGGTTTGTTCAAAATTTTAGGTGCCTTAAAAGTCGGTTATAACAGACAATTTAATATAATACTTTCGCACATAATCAGTATATGTATGCTCAATATGTTAATTTATCTTCAGTTGAGTCTTGTGCACAGAGCTTTTCTACCGGTTTATTACATAATGATAATGACAGTTTTTCAGATTATTATCAGCATTTTCTGGACGATTATTGTTTTTATCCTCAATAAGAAATATTCAACAGTTAAAAATCTTCTTGTTGTTTACGGTGATAAAAAAGCAGAGGCTCTTGTATATAAGATTCTTGAGCGTGAGGATCAGTATCGTATTGTTGAAACAATTCAATATGTTGCAGCATCACCATTTTCATATGATAACTTTGATGAGGTTAAAGAGCGTATTCGAAAGTATAAATCTGTTATTATTTGTCGTCTTGAAAGCAGTGTCAGAAATGATCTTCTCAAATTCTGTTATGAGAATGATATTGAGGTTTATCTTCCTCCCCGAATTTCAGATATTATTGTAAGGGGTGCTAAAGAGCTTGAACAGTTTGATTCACCGCTTATAATATGTAAGAATTGTTCTCTTACAGATGGACAGAAATTTGCTAAGCGTATATTTGATGTTTTTGCATCATTGATCGGAATTATTCTCAGCTCTCCGATAATGCTTCTTATTGCAGCTGCAATAAAGATATATGATGGTGGTCCCGTTATTTTTAAGCAGAAGCGTGTTACTGAGAATGAGAAGGTTTTTGATATTTATAAATTCAGAAGTATGATTATCGATGCGGAAAAAGATAATCGTGTTATACCCGCAACAGAAGACGATCCTCGAATTACTCCCGTAGGTAAGATTATCAGAAAATTAAGATTTGATGAATTACCGCAGTTGTTCAATATTCTCAAGGGTGAAATGTCTGTTGTAGGTCCAAGACCTGAAAGAGTAGAGCACCATGAATCTTATACTCAGCAGATTCCCGAATTTCCGTTTAGAACAAAAGTTAAAGCTGGGCTTACAGGTTATGCTCAGGTTATGGGTAAATACAATACAACACCATATGATAAGCTTCAACTCGATTTAATTTATATTCAGCGTTTTTCTTTCTTGCTTGATTTCAGACTTATTCTTCTTACAGTAAAGATTATGTTTATAAAAGAAAGCACAGAGGGATTTGAAAAACCAACAAAGAAGGAGAATGAATAATGAAGAGATTTTTATGTCTCATTTCTGTTTTTGCACTGTTACTCTGTGCAGCATCTTGTGCCGGTTCAGAAGATAAACAGAATGATGGTCCTTTCTATGAGGAATTCCCCACAGGTGATGAGATTTTTACAGTAATACTTGAAAAAAATCCTCAGGCAACAATTACAATGTCAGATGGTTCAAAGATTGTTATAGAGCTCAGTTATGATTCTGCTCCCAACACAGTTTCAAGCTTTATTGCATATGCAAATGCAGATATCTATAATGAACTTGTTTTTGCTAGAGCAATGATTAATTATAAGAATGAAAATTTCTGTATTAACACAGGTCTTGCTGATGGTATATATGTTGCTCCTTTTTACACGCTGGGTGAAATTGAGAATAACCCCATAACACATTCAAGAGGTGTTATTACAATGAATCCCACTGAATCAGGTAATCTTTCCGGTCTTTTTTCAATTATGACTAAAGATACTGCTTATTATGATGGTCAGTGTGCACCCTTCGGTAAAATTATTGAGGGAATGGATGTTGTTGATAAAATCGTATCAATGGAAAAAGATGAAGACGGTAAGATTGTTGAACCTCTTAAGATAACATCTGTTGAAATCGAAATGTTTGATCAGGAAATTCCCGATCCTACAATTATTCGTAATGATTAAAGGTGAATATTATGAAAAAAATTATAAGTTTAATATTAGTTTTTACACTTTCTTTGACTGTATTTGCAATGGCAGGTTGTTCTGAAAAGGTAGATTTTACATCGGACTCAGGCAATTCAGGAAGCCAGGATTCTGATAAGAAAACAGATAAAAATGATTCTGATGATAACATTCCTGAAGGTGCATCAAATCCTGTTGCAAAAATTACAGTAAAAGATTTCGGAACAATGACTGTAGAGCTTTATTATGAAAAAGCTCCCAATACGGTAAAGAATTTCATTTTTCTTGCAAATTCAGATTATTATAACGGTCTTACATTTCACAGAATTTACTCAGGATTTATGATTCAGGGTGGTTGTCCTCTCGGTACCGGAACTGGTGATCCCGGTTATTCAATCAAAGGTGAGTTTTCTTCAAACGGTTTCACTCAGAATGATATAATGCACGAACGCGGAGTGATTTCTATGGCGAGAAGTTCATCTCCTGATTCTGCAGGAAGTCAGTTCTTTATTATGCATCAGGCTGCATCTCATCTTGACGGCAAATATGCTGCATTCGGTAGGGTAACTGATGGCTTTGATGTTCTTGATGCAATCGCATCTGTTGCTGTTCAATACAATATGGGCGGTGAGAGATCAGATCCTATCGAAGATGTTGTTATTGAGTCTATAACTGTAGAAACATTTGGTGTTGACTACGGTGAGCCTGAAAAAGTATAAAATAATTTCACATTTAAGAAAAAATAATTTCAAAAACTATTGATTTCTAATAATTGCTAATGTATAATTATAATATCTTATTGTGAAAGGAAGGCGACATTCATGAAAGCAATTCTTCATCTCCTTAAGCTCATCATCAAGGCTATGTGGAAGCTTGGAATCATCGGTTGGGACGATGTTTTCAAATTCGCAGAAGAATACTCAATCATCGATATGTTCTAATTTCTGAACATAAAACCCGCTATGGCAACATAGTGGGTTTTTTCTTTTTTATACATAAACAGATAAAAGTTTTAATAATATTTATCAGGTGATGTTATGAAGTACTTGATTAATTATGTCCGTTATTCTATAATAGCAGTAGTACTTATTGTAGTCGTTGCTATTGCAACAACAGCGTCTGATGTTTCTGTCAATACAGAAACTAATGATTATCCTGTCATTATCATTGATGCCGGTCACGGTGGTGTTGACGGAGGTGCTGTTGCCGATGATGGTACAGTTGAAAAAGAATTAAATCTTGATATTGCTCTGAAATTAAATGAATTACTAATTTCTAAGGGGTATAAAACCATTCTTACACGTGACGGAGATTATTCAATTCATGATGAATCTGCTGATACCGTAAGGAAGAAAAAAGTATCAGATCTTCATAATCGGCTTGAAATTATTAACAGTAATAAGAATGCTATTCTTGTTTCAGTTCATCAGAATTATTTTACAGAAAGCAAGTACAGTGGCACTCAGGTTTTTTATTCTCCTAATGCACCGGAAAGCTCTGTATTAGCCGATTGCATTCAAAAAAAAGTTGTTAGTCAGTTGCAACCTGATAATACAAGACAAATCAAGCAAAGTGACAGCTCAATTTTTTTGCTTTTCAATTCACAGATACCGTCTGTAATGGTTGAATGCGGTTTTTTGTCAAATAAGAATGAAACAAATAAACTAAAAGATGAAAAATACAGACAGCAGATGGCAGAAGCTGTCTGTGACGGAATTATAAAATATTTATGCAGCCGTGAGGAAAGTCTTTCAGCGGCTTGAAACAGAGAGTGATAAAATGGCACAGAAGTCTAAAAATGTATTTGTTTGTACCGATTGCGGATATGAGTCTGCAAAATGGTATGGTCAATGTCCCGGATGCGGTGAATGGAACACTATGGAAGAAACAGTAATTAATCCCGTTGCTGCCAAAAAGAGTTCAGCATATTCAGGTGCAAACCGTGCGGTTGTTATAGATGAGATAAGCGAAATGGGTGAAATCCGTTATGATACCGGTATTTCCGAATTCAATCGCGTACTCGGCGGCGGTCTTGTAAAAGGCTCACTTGTTCTCATTGGTGGTGATCCCGGTATCGGTAAATCTACAATTCTGCTTCAGGCTTGTCAGCATCTTTCAGAAAATAAAAAAGTTCTTTATGTATCTGGTGAAGAATCTGCAAGTCAGATTAAGCTCAGAGCTTCAAGACTTGGAGTAATCAGTAAAAATCTTTATGTTCTCTGTGAAACTGATGCAGAGTATATAGCTGAACTTATAAGAACAGATAAACCCGATGTTGTTATTGTTGACTCAATTCAGACAATGAGTATAACTGACATTCAGTCTTCAACAGGAAGTGTAACTCAGGTCAGAGAATGTACTAATCTTTTTATGCGAACTGCAAAATCTCTTGCTGTGCCAGTCTTTATAGTCGGGCATGTGAATAAAGACGGAAATATTGCAGGACCTAAAGTACTTGAACATATTGTTGATACAGTTCTTTATTTTGAAGGCGATAAAAATATGTCTTACAGAATTTTAAGAGCTGTAAAGAACAGATTTGGTTCAACGAATGAAATAGGTGTATTTACAATGAATGATTCAGGTCTTGAGGAAGTCCCCAATCCTTCTAAAATGCTTCTTGAGGGAAGACCTAAAAACACTTCAGGAACATGCGTTATGTGTGTTATGGAGGGTTCCAGACCTATTCTTGCTGAAGTGCAGGCGCTGGTAACAGCTACGGGCTTCGGAACACCCAGAAGAATGACAAATGGATATGATTTCAACAGAATGGCTATGCTGATTGCAGTTCTTGAAAAAAGAGCAGGTTATTTCTTTGCAAATACAGATTGTTATCTTAATATTATTGGTGGTCTAAAAATTGACGAGCCAGCTTCGGATCTTTCTGTTGTTCTTGCACTTGTTTCATCACTTAAAGATATGATTCTTAAAGATGATGTTATTGCTTTTGGTGAAATAGGTCTTGCAGGTGAAATCAGGGGAGTTTCAAATGCACGTCAGCGTGTCAATGAAGCTGTAAGAATGGGATTTCGAAAGATTATAATTCCTTACCATAATTTCAAGAGCTTACCTGATGATGTGAAAAATCAGGCTGAGATTGTCGGTGTAAAAAGCATCAGAGATGCTTTCACCGAAATTGTTCTATGATGAAAAAGAAAGTAATTTTAAGCTCATCAGCAGTATATTTTGCAGAATATATCAAGTCTCTCGATATTGATGTTCATACTGATTATTGGAATGCATCAGTTGACAAACGTATTTCTGATCACGCAGATATATCATACTTTTTTGACAGTAAAGATACTTTATTTGTCTCAGAATCGGTAAAAGAAACAAGTGTCAGTTTTATTGATAATTGTAAAGATGTTGTCATTGTACAAGACAAGCAGTCTGAAAATTACCCTTTTGATGTACAGCTTAATTGTGTAGCTGTCGGCAAATATTTTATCTGTAATGTAAAGACTGTTTCAGCTCAAATTCTTGAACACATGGAAAACATCGGATTTAAAATTATAAGTGTAAAACAAGGGTATACAAAATGTTCAGTTTTACCTGTGACAGATAATGCAATAATAACTGATGATTCATCTGTTTGTGATGTTTGTAAGAAGCATAATATTGATGTTTTATATATTTCTAAAGGTAATGTAAATCTTTCAGGTTTTCCTTATGGTTTTATAGGTGGGGTTGGAGGTAAGATTTCAGAAAATCTTATTTTATTCAATGGAGATATAAGTAAACATTGTGATTATGATAAAATTTTAATGTTTCTGAAACAACATAAAGTTGATTGGGTATGCGCTGAAGGTGAGCTTGTTGATATCGGAAGTATATTGCCTTTGTATAAAGTTTAGGAGATGTTAATATGAAAAGAAATAATGTAAAAAGTCCGCTTTCAACATTAATGGCGTTTTTTACGCTTGCAACAATTTGGAAATTTACAAGAAAAATGATTAAGAAATATCATCTGAAGAATGATATATAAAAAGAAGAGACACTTGTGTGTCTCTTCTTTTATGTATTAAGTTTCATCTTCTTCATAATCTTGCCAGATAAAGTCAGCACCATCAGCAAACCAGTCATCTTCAGCTTCTTCTCTGATTGTGAAAGGAACTTCGTCTGTTACTTCTACCTTTCTGAGTCTTGACCATATTGAAGCGTTGAGAGATAGCATATAACCGCAACCTGAAGGTGTGCGCCAATCTGTTATTGGTGCTTCAGGCAAGCCGAAAGCTGCAAGAAGAGACATTATAATGCCACCGTGAGTGATGATTGCGCATTCTCTTGTTCCTGTTTTCAGCAGACCTTCAATTATTTTGATAAAGCCATTGCAGATTCTAGTGCTGAACTGACCGTTTGATTCACCAAAGGGCGGTGCAGCATCATTACCACCGCGAAGCCAGTTTGCAAAATCTTCATTGTCACTGAGTTCATCAGCTGTCATGCCTTCAAACTCACCAAAATTACATTCTGTTAATTCAGATAAAACGATAGGTTCTTTATCTGGATAAATGATTGATGAGGTTTCAATGCATCTTTTAAGAGGGCTTGAGAAAACAGCTTCAACGTCAGGATAATACCCTGTTGTAGATAATTCAACAATCTGTTTTTTGCCTTCTTCACAGAGAGATTCGTCTGTATGCCCGATATATCTGCCCTCAAGCGCACCTTGGGTGAGACCGTTTCTTATAAGGTATATTTTATAGTTTCTCATTATTTTAATCCTTTACAAAATGATATTTCTGTTGTAAAATAATATACATCAATATTTGTGAGGTGTCAAGTATGAGTGCCGATTTTGCATTAAGACTTACTGATCTGAGAAGAGAAAAAAATCTGAGTCAGAAAGAAGCTGCATCTTTTCTGGGGGTATCTCAGGCTTTACTGTCTCATTATGAAAAAGGTATAAGAGAATGCAAACTTGATTTTCTTAAAAAAGCATGCGACTTTTATGATGTGACTTCAGATTATCTTCTCGGTATATCTGACAACAGACATGGACTTAATGAAATTTACTCAAAAGAACAGCTTGCAACCGACAGTGAACTTAAATTCAAAACCATATTCAGAGCACTTGTAAGTCTTACCGAGCAATTCAGTCTTGCAGGCGATAATGTGGAAAGTCATATAAGAGAAGAACTGCTACTTACTGTTTATCGATTTGCTTTGCAGAGTGTCAAGTATGGTGTTTCTGATAAAAGTTGGTTTGAATTTGATGTGAAAGATGGTGAAGTTCTTGCAGCACGAATTGTTGATCGTATGATATCAGGCTCAAGACAGAAAGATAAAAATGATCAGTTCTCATATAAAGATGAACCTGAATTTCTTAAAACAGTAATCATAAATTCAGAATCTATTATAAAAGAATATTATTCAAAAATGCTTAATACAAATGATTGATATACTGTATAAAAATAAAGAGCACCGTTAAATCGGTGCTCTGTTTTTGATTATTTTGTTGTTTCCCAGCCTTCTGTGCCGAGCCAATCAAAGCTATAATTCTTCTCGTCAGTAAGTCTGAACTGAACCTGAATATCATTTGCATATGCGAATGAACCTTTACAAGTGAGGTTTGCTTTTACATCAGAAATAACAACAATTTTGAAGTTTGTGATTCTGCCTGTTGACTTATATGTGCCATCAGCCTGCTTTTCAAGTTCGACGCTGAGGTTGATTGTTGAATATGTTTTTTCGTCTTCTGTATTTACATAAACGTATTCTGATGTGTAATCGTTGATTGTTGCATAATCAGCACATTCTTTGTTCATTGCTTCAAGAACGTCATTCTTGTTTCTTGAACCAAAAACATTGTTGATTGTATCTTCTTCATTGTTAAGGATGATGCTGATGTTGATATTACTGCCGTCTGCGCTGCAAGATGCGGAAACTACATTGTCAACTGTGAGTTTTGATTCGGCTGAATCAAAAGGATAGATGATTGTGCTGATTGATGTTGAGATATCACCAAAAGCAATTGATCTGTTATCTGTTGCAATTTTACCGAGTACTCTGTCTTTGATAGCTTTTGCTGAATCATTGAGAGATGAAAGAGCATCATTTTCTGTAGCTTCACCTGTTTTTGCATCATATGAAAGTATCTTGATGTTGTTTACACTGAGGCTTTCAGATGTTGAAACACCGGGCTTGTTTTCTGATGTGAATGTTTTGTCATTCTGAACAGAAGAAATTATGTTATTATAGAAAGCAATTATTTCAGCAGTTGAAGAGGGAAGACCGTCACCTGTGTCAATTGTGGCTGCAACGAATGCATCTGAAGTATCTTCTTCTTCAACAGTAGCTGTACAGCCTGAGAAAGATGCTGCAACAGAAATGCAAAGCATAATTGCAATCAATAAGGAAAATGTTTTTTTCATTAAAATTTACCCCTTTCGGAATATTTGATATTAAAAATATTATATCATACAAAAAATAATTTTACAATACTAAAATATTAATAATTATCACAAAGACCTTTTTCATCAAAGATGTATGCAGCTTCAAGAGCAATCTCAATACCTTTTTCTATGGTTTTGAGGTCTATAATGTCTGCAGTATCTCTTCTTGTGTGATAATATCTGGGAGGTCCGGGATTCATAGCTGCAAGTGATACGCTTGGAATTCCTGCCTGAGTTGCAGCGGCAGCATCAGATGCACCTGCGAAGATGACTGAATACTTCATATCGATGCCTGCATTAAGAGCAGCTTTCTTAAGAAGTTTGCATGCTCTGTCATCATGTTTTGTAAGACCTGACATATCTCTGTTGTAAATAAACATATCATCATAGTCTTTGAATGTATCAAGAGCTACGAAAACAGTTTCAATATCTTTGCATTCATCAATATGTCTTTTAACATAGTCTTTTGTTCCTCTGAGACCTGCTTCTTCAGAACCTGAGAAAAATGCTACCACTTCAGTATTTTCGAATCTGATGTTGTTGTCATCCATAAACTTGAGTACTGCAGCACCAACCATACAGCCTGTAAGGTTGTCATTGGCACCGTCTACGCAAGTGTTATAGTCTATAAAGAAGAAAAGAAGAACAAATGCAGGTAAGAAAGCGAGTGCTGCCCATCCGTACCAAGCAATGTTTTCAACAGAAGGAATAATGAGATTCTTCTGTGCAAGGCTAACGATGCTGAAGACAATATTCCAGCCGAGACCTATTGCAGCGTATATGAATACAAAATACATCATTCCGGGACCTACAAGGTTAGTATAACGCCATTCAAATGAAGAGTCTGCGTGACCTGCAAATATAATACGTCTTTTTGTTTCGCCTGCAGCTTTTCTTGTTACGTATGTGTTGTGAGAAGTCTGTTTTTTTCCGTAGAAAATCTCAAGAAATTCCTTATAGAATAAGAATTCTCCACCGAGACAGATTGTGGCAAAAAGTGCAAGTACAAGTGAAATTACGGGCATTTTGAAGAGAAGGAAAAGTGATGCAAGAAAGAGAAGTACAGCATCAATTTTTGTCCAACCAAAAAATGCTTTGTTTGACATTGAAAAAGACTCAGTTGTGACTTCGTCACCTGCTTTTCCTGTCTGTTTTGCCATAAATTCTTCAGCTTTAAGCTCTGCTTCGCTGCCTGATGGTCTGGGACCTATGTCTTTGCAGACCTTTTTTATTGTCCAGGCTGCAAAATTCGCGCATTCTCTCAGTTTTGATTTGTACTGAGGTCCGCAATCCTGTGGTTTCATTTTATATGCCTCCAAAATAAAAATATATATTATAATAGCACAATTACATATTGTTGTCGATTGTGATTACATATGAAAACTATATCAACATATTGTGCATTTTTACTATACTTTTGAATTGACAATACATTTTTAATGATATATAATTGTTTTAAGAAATTTATGAGGATATAATTATGGCAAAAAAGAAGAAAAAAACATCATTTCAGAAAAAAATGAAGAGATTCAAAAAAAGATTTAATAAATTTATGTCTGAAAAATCTTCATTCATAGTTTTTTCAGTGCTTTTTCTTGTATTGTTGTTTGTTGGTACATTTTATCTTACAACTGTTATATTCAATAAATCAGAAAAAGAACCCGAAACTGAATTTTATAGCCAAATTGTTACAACAAAGCCTGATGTTCAGACAACAATCAAAGAAATTATAACTACTGAGTTGACTACGGATGAGTTAACAACTCAACCATCCACTACAGGTTCTTCAGATGGCTATACACCGGGCAATACTTCTTATCCGTCAGATACGGCAGCATGGCAACTTATATGTGTTAACAGAAACAGATATGTTGCATCTGATGTTGAATATGGTATAAGTCTCTCTTATGTTGCAGGCTCCGGTGAACGTATGGACTCAAGAGCCGCTGCTGCTTATGAAAAAATGTATGCCGCAGCAAAGGAAGACGGATATTATCTTACTCCTTGTTCAGGCTACAGAAGCTATTCTACACAGAAAAGACTTTATAATGAGTTTTATTACGACTATATTAATCAGGGGTACAGCTCCGAAGAAGCACACAATCTGACATCAAAGAGAAGAAACCCTGCAGGCTCTTCAGAGCATAATATAGGTATTTGTATGGACATTATCTGTGCTGCAAGCAGTGCAAATTTTCAGAATACAGATGAATATGCGTGGCTTTGCGAAAATGCTGCAGATTATGGCTTTATTCTTCGTTATCCCGAAGATAAAGTTGATGTGACAGGAGTCAAGTTTGAACCATGGCATTGGCGTTATGTAGGCGTTGATAATGCACATGCTATCAAAAACAGCGGTCTTTGTCTTGAAGAATATCTCGGATTTTAATTATTTTTTATTTTGTACTTGACAAAACAATATTGTTCTGTTATAATTCTAAAGTCTGTTGTGATATACAACAGTATCCCTTGCTCCCGTAAGGGGGCCAATGTCCAGAAGGAGGTGCAACTAATGTCAAAAGCAAACTATGAAGCAGTCGTCATCTTTTCAGTAAAGAACGGTGAAGACAAGATCCCCGCTCTTGTAGAAAAGTTCAAGACTCTTATTGAAGCTAACGGTACTCTTGACTCAGTTGATGAATGGGGCAAAAGAAGACTTGCTTATCCCATCAACTACGAGAACGAAGGTTACTATGTACTCTACACATTTGAGTCAGAACCCGAATTCCCCGCAGAGTTCGAACGTATCATCAACATCACAGACGATGCTGTTCGTACAATGGTTATCAAAGTTGAGAAGACAGAAGCTGTTGAAGAAACAGCTCCCGCAGCAGAATCTGCTGAATAATTTCCACATCGGAGGATGTAATTATGCTTAATACCGTTATACTTATGGGTCGTCTTACATCAGATCCTGAATTAAGAACAACAAATTCAAATCTTTCTGTTTTATCTTTCTCAGTCGCTGTTGACAGAAGTTATCAGGGACAAGGGCAGGAAAGACAGACAGACTTCATCAATTGTGTAGCTTGGCGCCAGAATGCAGATTTTATTTCAAAATATTTCCGCAAAGGTCAGATGATTGCAATTGAAGGTTCAATTCAGACTCGTTCCTATGAAGATAAAAGCGGTAACAAGAGAACTGCATTTGAAGTAATCGTCAACAGAGCAAGTTTCTGTGGTTCAAAGAGCGAAACTGGCGCAGCTGACAGATTTGCTACACCTGCAGCACAACCAGCATCTTTCCAGAACAGCACCGCAGATGATTTTGCAGGTGTTGATGCAGCGGAAGACGATCTTCCGTTCTGATATTCTAATATAGGAGGTTACCGTAATGGCTTATGATAAAGATAAGGGCGGACGTCCCCTTAACAGAAAGAGTCGTAGAAAGGTTTGCACATTCTGTGTAGAGAAGGCAGACTATATCGATTATAAGGATGTTGCTAAGCTTCGCCGCTTCACATCAGAAAGAGCTAAGATTCTCCCCAGAAGAATCACAGGTACTTGTGCAAAGCACCAGAGAGCACTCACAACAGCTATCAAGCGTGCTCGTCAGATCGCTCTTCTTCCTTATACAAGTGACTGATAAAAATATTCAGCAGTTCTTCGGAACTGCTGTTTTTTTATTCTTAAACTGTTGCAAGAAACCTGATTTATGTATATAATGTATTCACAAGAAAAATCCGAGGGATGATTATTATGAAAATATATGATGTTGCAAATTATGGTGCTGTGGGTGACGGTGTAATCAATGATGTAAAGGCAATACAGGCTGCAATTGATGATTGCTATGCAAATGGTGGCGGTACAGTAGTACTTGAAAGCGGAAAAACTTATTACAGTGATTCTATTCAGCTTAAAAAGAATGTTGAGATTCATCTTCAGAAAGGGTCTGTGCTTCGTGCAACTTCTGATATAAACGGATATATAAGACCTTGCAAAATGATAAATGATCCAAAAACTGCGCTTGTTGGTAATCCCGTAACCGGAAAACCTTCTTTTGTGTTTATTTATGGTTATGAGGCAGACGGATGTTCAATTACAGGTGAAGGAACTATTGACGGCAACTGCTATTCATTTGTAAAAAGAAAAGATCAGTATTATGTAACAGGTGATTTTTATCCCCGTCCCACAACAATTTATATAGAAAAGAGTAATAATATCTCTTTCAGAGACATAACTGTTACTAATGCACCATTCTGGACTCTTCATCCTGCCGGATGTGATGATGTTCTCATATCCCATATCAGAATTCTCAATCCTCTTGATGTTGCAAATAGTGACGGTATTGACCCTGACCATTGTTCAAATGTCAGAATCATAGGTTGTCATGTAACTTGCGCTGATGATTGCATCTGTCTGAAAACATCTAAAGGTAATGCTGAATACGGTCCTTGTGAAAATATTGTTATTTCCGATTGTACACTTACTTCAACATCAGCCGCTATCAAAATCGGAACTGAAGGTGTCGGTGATTTCAGAAATGTTGTAGTCAGCAATTGTATGATTTCAAAAAGTAACAGAGGACTTTCAATTCAGATTCGTGATGGTGGTAATGTTGAGAACGTAACATTCAGAGATTGCACTGTGGAAACGCGTCGCTTCTGTTCTGATTGGTGGGGCACAGCAGAACCCATTACAATAACTTGTTTCCGTCGTGATGAAAATACTGTTGCTGGTCATATCAAGAATATACGATATTATAATATAACCACAAAAGGAGAAAATGGGGTTCTGATTTACTCATCATCTGAAAATCCTGTTGAAAATGTTGTTTTTGAAAATTGTAATATTCAGCTTGAAAAAATATCAAAATGGGATTGTGGACTTTATGATCTCAGACCTTGTATAGATCACGGTATTGAGGATAATGATAACTCTGCATTCTTTATAAGAAATGCAAAAAATGTCCGTATAGAAAAAACTTCTACAGACTTTATAACTAAAGACTACAAGACCTATAAATATGCTATTGATGCAGAAAATGTTGATGGGCTTGACCTTGTAAAAAATAATCTTTCATCAAATGCAGATGAAATTACGAGGTTCAGAAATGTCACTTTTGTTGAAAATTGAAAAAAAGTTAAATAATAGAAATTAATTGCTTGACAATGCAGTTAGCCTATGCTAATATATACGTAGTTAGTT
This sequence comes from Acutalibacteraceae bacterium, assembly GCA_045639185.1. GTDB lineage: Bacteria > Bacillota > Clostridia > Oscillospirales > Acutalibacteraceae > UBA1081. Next base: position 5,569 of record JAZUCO010000040.1, on the reverse strand, counting down.
TAGGCTAACTGTATTATTTTTGAACGGAGAATCCATTTATGAATCTTACTTCTGTTTTAGAAGGTAAAGAATATATAATTAAGAGTATTGAAACAGATGATGATGAACTTGATGCATTTCTTTTTTCTCTCGGGTGTTACAGCGGTGAACCAATAACTGTTATTTCAAGAAAGAGAAAAAACTGTATTGTTGCTATCAAGGACGGTAGATATAATATTGACAATGCGTTGGCTTCTGCCATTATTGTCGCTTAAAACAATCTCAGGATTGTTTTTTTTAGAATCTCAGGTTAGCAGGTGCTAACAGGTTGAGATTTACATAGATTCTAAGGAGAATTTTAATGAAAATTGCTTTAGCAGGTAATCCCAACAGCGGTAAAACAACAATGTTTAATGCGCTCACTGGTCGAAATGAAAAAGTTGGCAACTGGGCTGGTGTTACAGTTGATAAAAAAGAACATTCTCTTAAAAAGAGCTTTGGGGTTGAAGATGTTACAATTGTTGATCTTCCCGGGGCATACTCAATGTCGCCTTTTACTTCTGAAGAAAGTGTTACGAAAGACTATATCAATAATGAAAATCCTGACGCTATAATTAATATCGTGGATGCCACAAATCTCAGCAGAAGTTTGTTTTTTACCACTCAGCTTCTTGAACTCGGTATTCCCGTGGTTGTTGCTCTTAATAAAACAGACGTAAACACAAAAAAGAGCAATAAGATTAATGCAGAATTGCTTGCTGAAAAACTCGGTTGTCCCGTTATTGAAACAATTTCCACAACTGCTGACGGCCTCGTAAGTGTTGTTGAATCTGCAGTTTCATCTGTCGGCAAATGTCAGAAAGCTCCGTATATGCAGCAGAGTTATGACACCACTGATAAAAAAGCTGCAGCTTCAGCTGACAGAAGACGTTTTGATTTTGTTAATGGCATAGTAAAAGTTGTTGAAAAAAGAAGAGTATTTACTAATGTGAGAAATACTCAGGACAAAATTGACGATATTATCACAAGCAAATGGGTAGGTCTTCCTATTTTTGCTGTTGTTATGTTTCTAGTTTTCTGGATATCTCAGGCAGGTCTCGGTGCTTTGATTGCAGACTTCCTTACAGCTCTTCTTGAAAAAGGTCAGGAGGCTGTTGAAGAACTTTTTGTAGATGCAAGTCCTATTGTTTCTGCGCTTCTTGTTGATGGTGTTATTGGTGGTGCAATTGCTGTAATAGGCTTCCTTCCGCTTGTAATGATAATGTACTTCCTGATTGCTTTGCTTGAGGATTGCGGTTATATGGCAAGAGCATCTGTTGTTCTTGATCCTATCTTCAAGAAGGTAGGGCTCAGCGGCAAATCTGTTATTCCTTTTGTTGTTGGTACCGGTTGTGCAATTCCCGGAGTAATGGCGTGTAGAACAATCAGAGATGAACGTGAAAGACGTGCAACAGCAATGCTTGCACCTTTTATGCCATGTGGTGCAAAACTTCCGGTTATTTCTCTTTTTGCAGGCGCATTCTTTGAAGATGCAAGCTGGGTAGGTCCGCTTATGTATTTTGCGGGTATTATAATTATTCTTATCGGTGCTTTGCTTGTAAATAAAATAACAGGATATAGAGCCAAAAAGTCTTTTTTTATCATAGAATTGCCCGAATATAAAATTCCCAGTATAAAACGAGCTTTTTTCTCTATGTGTCAGCGCGGATGGTCTTATATAGTAAAAGCTGCAACTATTATTCTTCTTTGCAATACTGTTGTTCAGATAATGCAAAGCTTTGATTGGAGTTTCAATGTCGCAGAAACTGCAGATGCTTCAATTCTTGCTTCTGTAGCAGGTCCTTTTGCATACATTCTTGTGCCTGTTGCAGGTGTTCTTTCATGGCAGCTTGCAGCAGCAGCCATTACAGGTTTTATTGCAAAGGAAAATGTTGTAGGTACGCTTGCTGTTTGTTTTGTAGGTCTTGAAAATCTTATAGATGCTGATGAGCTTGCAATGTTAGACGGAGCCGGTGCTGAAGTTGCGGGTATTATGGCTATTTCAAAGGCTGCCGCACTTGCTTATCTTATGTTTAATCTTTTTACTCCTCCTTGTTTTGCTGCAATAGGTGCTATGAGAAGCGAAATGAAAAGTGCAAAATGGTTGTCTGCAGGATTGGCACTTCAGTTTTGTACAGGTTTTTCAGTCGGTTTTCTTGTTTATCAGATCGGTACTCTTATAACAACCGGTTCTTTTGGTGTTGCGGTAATTCCAGGCGCAATTGCAGTTCTTATTTTTGTTGCAATTGTAACTGTTCTTTGTATAAGAGGGGATAAGAAAGCAAAAGCTTTTGCTCTTGAACGCAAAAATAAGAAAAAGTTACTTGAAAATTAAGTAGGAGTTTGTATGGAAAATATGATTATTATCGCTGTGGTTACTTTAATAGTTTTAGCTGCTTCATATTATATTTACAGATCCAAAAAGAGTGGAAAAAGATGTATAGGTTGCCCCAATGCTGAAAGCTGCTCAAAAAAGGGGAATATGGTTTGTTGTGGTGAACATACTTCAATCGCAGAAGATTAAATCGTGCTTGAAATATCCGTTTTATTGTACATATAAAATGCTAAACTGAATTTGCAAGGAATATTAAGGAGATGTTTTATATGTCAGAAAATAATAACAATTTTGAATCTCAGAGTGAAAAAAACATTCTTTTTCAGTTTGATAAATTTGAGCCTGAAAAGGAAACTTATTCAATGTTTGATGATTATCTGCTTTAATTTAGAAACCAACTCATTTGATGAGTTGGTTTTTTGCTCTTTCTTGAGCATATTGATTGCATAAACTTTCTCAATTATTGAAAAATGTGTTGTTATATGCTATAGTTTAATAAAATAACATTAACCTATGTGTCGATAATATTAACGTATAAAAAAATGATAAAACATAAAAATTTGCTATTCCTGAACAATTTTTATTATAATCTGTAAGTATAAAAATGTTGTTTTTATTTTTTAATTCGTTTTTTTCGGGGGAGGATATAAAAAATGTTGAAAATCAGCTTTAATGAACAAAAAGACTCATATAAAATTAACTATAACGGTTTTTTGTGGGTAAACGATGGAAGGGAAACTTTCGTTTCAGTTTGTAAACAGGACGGTAAAAAGAATAAGAATTTGCTTTTCAAATCTGCCAAAAGTAAAAAAACAGAATATTCAGATAATAAAATAGTAACAAAATATTCGGATTTTATTCTTGATGGTAAAAAAATGCCTTTTACACTAGTTTGTACAGCCGAAGTTGTTAGTGATAATGAGGTTGTCTTTTCTTTTGAATCTGAGAATGAAACGGATTATCTTATTAATGGTGCATTTTTTCCTGCTCCATTTAATTCGAAAGCAAAGGGGGAGACTTCATATCACATTGACCCGATGAGACAAGGCTTTATTCTACCTGACTTTTATCTTAATAATTATTTTTCTACGCGATATTATACCACGGTGAAAAGACCGATAAACACAGGAGATTGTTATATGCCTGTTTGGGGCAGAGTATGTGACGGAAATGCATTTACCGCAATAGTTGAAACACCTTACGACGCTTCCTTTTACTCCTGCTACGGAAAGAGACAGGCTTTTCTCAATTCTGTTTTTTGGCAGACATCTCTCGGTAAAATCTCTTACAAAAGAATAATTCGATTTGTTTTTCACGATAATGGCGATTACAACACTGTTGCAAAGACATACCGCAAGTATCTTTTTGACAGAAATGAATTAGTTACTCTTGATGAGAAAATTGCAAAGAACCCTAATATAAAAAATATCATCGGTGCTCCTGTTCTTCATCATAAAATCTTTTCTAAAATCAACGAGAAATCACAATTTTACGACAAAAACGGTACCAACGAGCTTCTTTGTGCAACCTTTTATAATCGTGCGGAAGAAATGCAGCGACTGAAAGCACTCGGCCTGGATAAGCTTTACATCCATACTGATGGTTGGGGAAAAGACGGATACGATAATAACCATCCCTATATTCTTCCTCCATGCAAACAGGCGGGCGGTTGGGATGGCTTCAGAAATTTCTCTGACACCTGCCGTGAGCTTGGTTATGTATTTGCTCTTCACGATCAATACAGAGATTATTATTATGACAGTCCTGTTTTTGATAAGAACAAGGCTATAAAGAATATCGATGGCTCAAATCCCTATTGTTCAATCTGGGACGGCGGTGAACATACATACCTTTGTACAGCTTTTGCTCTTGATGCTGTTAAGAAAACTTATACAGAGCTTGAAGAACACGGAATTGATGTTCAGGGAGCATATCTTGATGTTTTTGCTATTATGCAGGGTGACGAATGCTTCCATGATGAGCACAGAGTTACAAGAGAAGAGAGCATAAAGCTAAGAGGGGAGTGTTTTAATTACCTCAACGATAAAGGTTTGATAATGTCTTCTGAAGAGCCCGGTATGCAGCTTCTTAATTATCTTGCTCTTGTTCATCATGGACCTCACGCATTAAAACCGCAGGAAAATGGTAAAGCCATAGGTGTTCCCGTACCTTTAGGCAATCTGGTTTACCATGATTGTATTATTGTTCCTTGGAATTGGTTTAATAATTGGGGGATCCCCAAGGGTGATGACGGTGATTTGTATGGTGTTTTGAATGCTGGTATGCCTTATCTTCATCCATACGGAAATTCTCTTTGCAAAATTGGAACAGACAATCGCACCGCCGATATAGGTATGATGGATGATGATGAATTGAGGAAAGAACTTGAACGCGTTAAGCCCCTTTGTGAGCTGCAAGCCAAGCTGTATAACAAAGAGATGGTAAAGCACGAATTCCTCGGCAGTTATCGTAAACAAAAAGCAACATATGCTGACGGTACATCAATTGTTATTGATTTAGACGAAAACATATACGAAATTAATTAACATCACATTTTAATATAATAAAAAAACCTTCGGTGAAGCAATTCTCCGGAGGTTTGTTGTTTTGAAATATACTTTTACGAAAAAAAAGACTGTGCTGTTGCACAGTCATGGAAACCACACCTAATTTTGATACAAGGATTTAGCGTTGTGCAAAATTTTCGCAGTGTTGTGCAAAATCTTATAAGTGTTGTGCAATCAAAGTATCAAATGGTGACTGCTTAATTTCTTATTTTTATTCAAGCTTTACAAAAAAACTCTTCGCTCACAAAAACGGTACACCCTTAATTAAAATATACAGTTGTACCTTTTATTATCTGCAATCGAATAAAATCAAAAGCTTCTTACTTTCAAGGGCTTGAAAAATATCGGTTTTTTCTCACCGGCATTAACCATTTCTCTTGCAAGCAACCCTCTCATTTTTCGCAGAGTATCAAGGTAATTTTTATTATTTACAAGGTTATGTTTTTCGGCAGGATCGTTTTTCAGGTCATATAAAAAATCATCATAATAAACCAGTGCGCTGTGTTTCGTATTTCCCGATCCGAGTGCTCTGGCAGAATACTTCCAATCCTTTGTGCGTACTGCCCTGCCGACCTGTGATTCGCTGATTTGAACAAAAACACAATCTCTTTCGGGAACATCCTTCCTGTTAACCGGGAGAATGTTTCCG
>JAZUCO010000039.1:0-6105 GCA_045639185.1 Acutalibacteraceae bacterium | reverse complement strand
GGCCTCCGACTTCCTGCACCTGTGTGAGAAGTGTCACCCTGATAGAATTTATCAAAAATATGTTTCTGTGTATTTTCATCCATACCTATACCGGTATCTGAAATTTTAACTGTTATGTCTGAATCATCAATGAAGCATTTTACTGCAATTGTTCCGTTTTCGGGTGTGAATTTTATTGCATTGCTTATTATATTCATCCATACATGTGAAAGCATTTCTTCATTTGAAAAGTATTTTATTTCATTGAGTTCAATGTCAAATTCAATGTTTTTCTTTATCCATTGTTTTTCAAGCAGAAGAATACAGTTTCTTATCTGCTCATCAAGGTAAAATTCTGATTTATCAGTAACCAACTGCTGATTTTCGAATTTTGTAAGCAGAAGAATATTTGACGACATTGAAGCAAGTCTTTCTGATTCGTTGATTATAATGTCGATGTATTCTTTTTTCTGCTCTTCGCTGAGTTCATCTTTTGACAGCTGTTTTGCAAAGCCTTTGATTGAAACGATTGGTGTTTTGAATTCGTGAGAAAAGTTGTTGATAAAGTCGTTTCTGAACATTTCTGTGCCGGCAAGCTCTTCTGTCATAGCATTGAAACCGTTTACAAGGTCTGTTATGATTGTGTCACTCTTTGGCGGAGTTACTTTTACTGAAAAGTCACCGTTTGCAACTTTTTTCTGTGATTTGATAATACCGTCAACGGGCTTGAAAAAGTGACGGCTGACAAAAAGTGAAACAGCTGTACCTATAATGGTACTTGAAATAAATGCAATAAAAGTGAGTGAAACGGGTGCAAGCTGAATAAAAAATTCAGGGAAAATATTTCTTATAAGCAGAATAACAAGCATTGTAGATCCGCTTGATGTGAACAGCACAAAGAATGATATTATTGTGACCGTTACGTGAATTGCCCAGTCTTTTTTCAGCAGATTTGTAAAAAACTTCAACACCTGAAAAACTCCTTTATACAGCCTTGTAGCCTAATCCTCTGATTGTTACGATTGAAAAGTCGTGATTGTTTTTGAATTTGTCACGAAGTCTGTTTATATGTACGTCAACTGTTCTTTCATCTGTGTCTGTATCCATATCCCAGATTTCATCCATAAGCTGACGTCTTGTGAAAATCTTATCTTTGTATGAAAGAAGCTGAAACAGCAGCATAAATTCTTTCTGAGGTAATTCCATGGTACCTTCAGAAGTGGTTACAGTAAGAGAGTCGTGATTGAGAACTGTTGAACCGATGGTGATTTTTCTTTCGCTTGCGATTTTTGAGCGTCTGAGAAGTGCAGCAATACGAAGAAGCATTTCTTCATCGTCAACGGGTTTTACCATATAGTCATCTGTACCTGCAAGAAAACCTTCTTTTTTGTCTAGATGTGATTCTTTTGCAGTTACCATAAGTATAGGTGTTTCCCAACCGCATTCACGCAGAGTTCTTGTGAATTCAAAACCGTTCATTTTAGGCATCATAACGTCAAGAATAATAAGATCTATATGGATTTTATCCATAATTTCAAGACCTTCTTCACCGTCGCAGGCGCAGACAGTGTCATAACCGTTCTGTTTGAGAACAGTACTTGTAAGTTTTCTTGTATTGGCATTGTCGTCAACAATCATAATTCTCAGCATAATATGCACCTCTTTTGCTATTATATAATATTTTTTACTTCAGTACAACCTCATTTTATAAATTAAACATAAATAACTATATAAAGTAAAGTTAAACAAAAACAAATATTATATTTTGTCTGTTGTGTGCATTGAAGAGTTGTGGTGTAAATGTTAAAATTAATGTCAGAATATTATAAGGATTTGGTATCGCAATGATAAAGGAATTAATAAATAAAGTAAAATCTTTTATTCAGGAATTAATGCTGTACTGGAACAATCCGAGACCGGGTGAATATGTCTGTTATCGTGAGATTATTATGCTCAGTATTGGCTGGCTTGCTCAATATTTTGTTGTGCAGTTTACAATCGGATTCGGTGTAGGTGACGCCTTTACCGGTCAGACTCTAGGAATGCAGCATTCCGAATCTCTTGTCATAAGCTACATATGTCAGTTTATCGGTTATATTCAAGCCCCCGTAAATGCGTGGCTTACTGATAATCTGCGAAGCAAACACGGAAAGTACCGAGTGTATATGAAGCTTGCAGTGCCACTTATGGTATTAAATCTTGTATGTTTGTGGTTTCCGTATGAACAGCTTCGTGACGGTGTTTCCCGTTATGCTATGATAGGCGTTCTCTTTGCCTTTGCTCAGATTCAGGGGTATGTAAGAAGCTGGCTTATAACAGGTGTTACAAATATGGTTCATGTTATGACACCCAATACTCAGGAACGTGCAAAGATAATGGCAATAACTTCAGTTATTTACAGTTTTGCTCCCACAATCCTCAATGTTTATATGCCGCTGATGGTAGACTTGCTTCCTATTAATGCAAACAAATTCACAATGACATATTACAGAGGAACTTTCACACCTCTTGCAATTTTTGCTCCGCTTATTCTTGTTGCTTTCTACGGCACAAAGGAAAGACTTGTTATTCCCAAGAGCCGAATGGAAAATATGAGCTTTATGAACTCTCTCAGAAGTGTTACACAGAACAGGATTTTCTGGATTAAGTGCTTCGATGCGTGGAATGACTTTCTTGAAGGTGCGAAGGGTAATGTATGGGATATGCTTGTTTACCGTGCACATGTAATGAAGAGTACAACATACGGTATTCTCAATACTCTTTGTCATAATGCTCAGCTCTGGGCAATGATTTTTGCTCCCAAGATGATTGAAAAATTCGGCAAAAAGAATATCAAGGTTTTCAAGAATATTGCACAGGTATTCCTGATAGCAGGTATAGGACTTACTTATAAATCCAGGTTCGCAATTGTATTCCTGTTTATAATCAACTACATAAACCGATTCCTTGATTGTGCAGAGGTTATTGATAAGGCAATTGAATCCGATATGCGAGATACGCAGCAGTATCTTGTGGGTGAGCGCATAGACGGCTCGTTCGGTCTTGTTTCAACATATGCAAACGGTGCAGTAAGTATGGCAACAAACCTCTTCTTGCCGTGGGTTTATAAAAAATGCGGTTACGATGGCAGTGATTATTCCGTACTTGATGTTTATCTGGATTATAATCCTGACCTTCCAAACAGTCAGCAGAAAAAGAATCCGAATTGTGTGCTTTACAGTATGCTTGATGTTCTCATCACAATTTCAGTTCTCGGTGCTGCACTTGACGTTGTACCGTGGCTCTTCTATGATGTCACAGAAACAGGTCAGAAGTCGATGATTCGTGTTATCAGACTCCGCACACTCGTTGAAGATAATAAATCAGGTAAGGCCGATAAGGAAAATTATCTTGAGGGCTGCGAAGCTGTTCTCAGTGCACGTAAATATAAGGATGCAGAAAAGCAGTCTGCTCCGAAGGACGAAATGAAACAGGCACGTCTTATGCCTAAGAACAATGCTGAAGAAAAGCATCTCAGAAAAGAAGCTATCAGAAGTATCAGACGTAGAATCAATGAAATTGATAAAATAAATGAGGAAATCGAAATTTCAAAGTTCGTTAATTTTGAGATTGACAGATTCAATACTGATTTCGGTAGAAAACAGCTTGAACTTGCAAACCTTATTGTGAATACAGGTGCAGCGAATTTCTATGAAATATATGAAGAGGCAATAAAGCTTGCTTCATCATTGCCTATATCAACAAATAAGGAAGAAAAGAGATGGCGTAAGCAGGAAATAAGAAATGCAAAAGCACTTAAAAAGAGTGCAAGACTGGCTTACAGATATTATACCAACGGTGAAGTTTTCTTTGATAGACAGTGCATTGATGATGCATATAATATGCCTGATGAAACTTCTGAACAGCAGAAAATCCGCCGTAAAGCAATGAAAAAGGCAAATAAAGAGATGAACAGATACACTAAGGTTGCAATGCCTTATCTTGCAGCGCTGAGAACAATACGTCTTGCAGAGGGTTATGCAAATCTTGATGAAATTCTTTCAGATTATGAATCAGAAAAAGCTGATATGCAAAGACTTCAGGCTCAGGCTGAGGAAGAAGCAAGGCTTCTCATAGAACAAAGAAATCTTGATGCTGAACGCAAAAAACAGCAAAGAAAACTTAAAATGAGATAAAAAAATACGGAACTGAAAAATCAGTTCCGTGATTTTTTTTGTTTAATTAAGCCATAAGACTTCTGATAAGTTCAACACACTCTGCCTTGTCCATAATCTTAGGAACGGGATAGAGGGGGTTACCTTCTTTGAGTGCTCTGTCTGCGATAAGAGAAATATCTTCTTCTTTTATCTGTTCAAACTTTTCAGGAATGTTCATATCCTTGTTCATTCTTCTGATTTCAGCAATAAACATCTTAGCCTTTTCTTCGTCTGACTTGCCGTTGCAATCAAGACCTGCAACATCAGCAAGGTCTGCAAGACGTTTGTAAGCTGTTTCACCGAAGTAATCAAGAACATAAGGGAGAATGACAGCATTTGCAAGACCGTGAGGAATACCGTACATACCGCCGAGATTATGAGCGATAGCGTGTACATAACCTACATAAGCTCTTGTGAATGCAACGCCTGCATAATATGATGCAAGGAGCATATTTTCTCTTGCTTCAATATTCTTGCCGTCCTTATAAGCAGTTTCGATGTTTTCAAAAATCATCTTAGTTGCCAACTTTGCTTTTTCAGCGGTGTCTTCTGTATTACTCTGACCGATATATGCTTCTACAGCGTGTGTAAGAGCGTCCATAGCTGTTGTTGATGTGATATGGGGAGGAAGACCGATTGTAAGCTCAGGATCAAGAACTGCGTACTTGGGACGAAGAACGGGGTCATTGATAGCGTTCTTTTCGTGTGTCTTGGGGTTTGAAACAACAGCTGCGATAGTTGTTTCTGAACCTGTACCTGCAGTTGTGGGAACAGCAAAGAGCATGGGAATCTTCTTGAGAACTTTAAGTACACCACGCATCTTGGGGATTTCCATACCGGGTCTTGCGATTCTTGCACCGCAGATTTTTGCACAGTCCATAGGTGAACCGCCGCCGAAAGCAATAATTGCCTGACAGCCGTTGCCCATATAAAGAGCACGTGCTTCTTCTACATTGTCAATTGTGGGGTTGGGCTGAACACCGTCATATACCACATAAGCGATCTCATTGTTTCTCAGTTCTTCAAAAAGAGAATCGAGAAGATGAAGATTCATAAGACCTTTATCTGTAACGATAAGTACATTGTTAAAACCGAGCTTCTTAACTGTTTTGGGAAGCTCTTTGACTGCGCCTGCACCTTTGATAAGTTCAGGTTCTGTCCAGTCAAGAATGCCTGTTGCAGCTCTCATAACACCCTGGTATGTTCTGCAATAAGCTTCAAACATTTTTCTGTTCATAATATTGCCTCCGTAAGAAGATTAAGCTTCTTTCTTTTCTTCCTTTTTCTTGTGGAAGAGAAGCTTGTCAACAGGGAAGTAGAGGAAGAACTGAAGTGCTGAACAGATCATTGTAGCAATGTTCTTTGCAGCTGTTTCGTTGCACCATTCAAAGCCCATGAATACGTCTTTGAGTGTGGGGTTAAGCCATGCTGAGAAAATAATAAGACCGATTGTGAAAACGATGTAGATGGGAAGAGCAACTGCAATATTTGCGCCTGAGTTGAATGTCTTTTCCTTGTTAACAAAGAAAGCAACAATCTGAGCGATGATGTTTGCAACGTTACTTACGATGAAGTAGCCGAGACCGCCTACTGCAGCGGGATAAATGAAAAACCATTTAATGAAATCAACTGAGTAAAGATCTTTGATTGCGGGGATAAGCTGAAGGGTGTTCAGAAGTGCGAACTGAACAATCATAGCAAGAAGGCTTACCACGATGAATTTTACGAACTGCCATACGGTTACAAGAAGAGAACCTTTTTCAGCAGCCTTGTTGTCAATGTCTGCGAGTTTTGCCAAAGTAATCACTGCAATTAAAAAATTTATTGAAATTATTATAAAGTAATATAATTAAGAATGCAAACATAAAATAAAAAAATATAGAAAATATTCTAAAAATTCAATTGATTTCCTGTTTTTATTATGGTATAT
>JAZUCO010000038.1:0-19381 GCA_045639185.1 Acutalibacteraceae bacterium | reverse complement strand
CTCTGCCGCTGTTTGCGTATTTGTAAGCAGGAGTATCGACCATCAGGTCATAAGCGTGGGGAGCAAAAAGCTGATTCGGTTCTTTTTTGCCGTCAACAGTAATGGGCGTAACTGCACATTTTATGCCGAGATTTGAGTAGTAGCTGTTTTCAATAAAAAGAATAGGATCCTTTGAAACTTTGCGGATTTCTTTTGCCGCAGAGTTAAGGAAAGGCATATATTTGTCTCTGTCAAACTTATTGACGATGGGAGCTGCCTTGTTTACTATTTCATTGAAAACGTCTGCCTTGTACTGGTCAAGGACGTGGATAGCTCTGCCCTTTGTGAGCACTTCTTTTATCATTTTTGTCTTCTTGATACGGGAGTCGGTAATTGTCTGCCCTGCAAGAGATGCAATGAGTTTTACAAATGTTTTTCCGCCGTCAGAACCAAGGAAAGGCTCATTCATAACGTCGTAGCCGAAAAGTGCGGGATGACCGTCAAACTTTGCGGCAATATGCTTCCACATATCGATGTATGCAGTCTGAACAAGGTAGTTGTTAAGCCAGAAATTATCAAATGCGCGGTGAACAGCTTTGCTTATAAAATAGCTCTCTGCCCACACGAGTTTGGGATTGGTGTATTTGTATCCGTCTGTATAACAAGCCCATGCCGGTGCACCGTCTCCGGGGCCGTTACCCCAGCCTGAATAAAGATCCTGATGCATATCAATGTATGCATAGATACCTGCTTCGTGACACTTGTCAAGCATTTTCATAACAGCATCAAGATACTCTTCGTTGTATTTGCCCTGTTCGGGTTCAACAGCTTCCCAGGTAATGCCGAGACGGATGATATTCATACCGTATGCCTTGAACTTTTCGAGTCTGCCGTCTGTCCATTCATATTCAAAATTTCTTTTGCCTGTTTCGGGATTAAAACACCCCTTATCACAGACATTTATGCCGTGGAATATTCTTTCTCTGCCGTATTCATCAACAAGGACTTTGCCTTCTGCATGGATTTTTTCCATTTCTTCACCCCGAAAATATACAATAATTTTTCGCACGAATTAAAATTTGCAATGTACAATATCCATATTATAGCACACATAAAGACAGCTTTTCAATAATAAATTGACAAACAAAATTATTTTTGATACTATATAATAAAGAGGCGATAACAATGAAAAAATTACAGTCTGTTTTATTATCAATAATAATGCTTTTTGCTTTTTGCAACATTGCATCTGCAACAAGTTACAGAGACCTTGTTGACGGAATCAAGATGAAACCGGGTCTTAATCCCGTTGTAAAATTCATTGATGGTGACAAATACGAATATACCCTCTATGCTGTTGAAATGGACGGTATCACAAACGGTGATTTCTCTTTTATTTATACTGAAAACATCGTTTTTGAGTCATTCAAGGCGAGAGGCGATTTTGATATGTGCATCACTCATGATGCAGGTGACAGACTTAACGTATCGTTTATAAATGAAGAGCCTGACTCAAGAGAAGCATTCAAACTTTTCACAATAACATTTTCATACACAGGTGAGCCTACATATCCTGACGTGAAGGTCACTCACATTGCAGGCACATACATGAAGTCTGTTTCAGATGTTGTTTTTGTGAATGAAAAAGGCGATGTAATCTCCGTTAAAAAAGGTGATGCAGACCTTAACGGCACAATCAATGCATCAGACGCCCGTCTTGCACTCAGATACAGTGCACAACTTGAAAAACTTACCGATGTACAGCTTAAAAATGCAGATGTGAATGCGGACAACGCAGTAAATGCACTTGATGCAAGACTTATACTGCGAGTTTCTGCAAGTATTGATAAAGGATTCTGATAATGAATAAAAACGGATTAATAAAGCGGTCATTTCTGGCCGCTTTTCCATATACAATCCCGATTCTTGCGGGGTTTCTTTTTCTCGGTATAACCTACGGAATATATATGAATGTGTCGGGTTTCGGGTTCGTTTATCCGATGCTTACAAGTATACTTGTTTTTGCAGGGTCAGCGGAATTTATTCTTGTAAATATGCTTCTCGGTGTATTTGACCCTATTCAGACATTTATGATGATTCTGATGATAAATGCAAGACATCTTTTTTACGGTATTTCTCTGCTTGAAAAATATTCGGGCACGGGGATAAAAAAGCTTTATCTTATTTTCGGAATGTGTGATGAAAGTTTTTCAATAAACTGTTCTGTTGATATCCCCGAAAGCACTGATAAAGGCTGGTTTATGTTTTTCGTGACAATTCTTAATCAGTCATATTGGGTTCTTGGTGCGACATTGGGCGGAATTTTCGGCTCTTTTATAAGTTTTAATACAGAAGGTCTTGATTTTGCAATGACAGCAATGTTTGTTGTTATTTTTCTGGAACAACTTCTGAAAGAAAAAAATCATATAAGCTCTGCACTCGGAATCATTCTGCCTGTTGTTTCACTTCTTATTTTCGGAGCAGACAAATTCATCATTCCTGCTATGCTTTTGATTTTTGCTGCACTTCTTCTGCTTCGCAAACCCCTTGAGAAAGGCGGTGCGGCAGTATGACAATAAATCAGCAGATAATAACGATTTCAATGGCTGTGCTGGCAACGGTGTTGACAAGATTTCTGCCGTTTATTATTTTTCCCGCAGGCAAAGAAATGCCGAAAATTATAAAATATCTGGGCAAAGTACTGCCGGCGGCAGTGTTTGGTTTTCTTGTGGTTTTCTGCCTTAAAAACGTTGAAATCCTTTCAGGTTCACACGGCATACCGGAACTTATTTCAGTTGCTGTCGTGGTGATACTTCATTTATGGAAAAGACAGATGCTTCTGTCAATTCTTGGCGGAACGGTATTGTATATGATTCTTGTTCAGCTTGTTTTCTGAAATTTTAATTTTCTGATTGAAAAGTATAATTTAATATGTTATATTTATAAAAAAAAGTGATGGGAGAATTTTCTATGAAACGAATCTTAAAATCTTCACTCAGCATTCTTCTTACATTCATTATTGCTTTTTCTGTGGTGATTATTCCCTCTGCAGAAGAATCAATGATTGTTGACGGTAAATGTACCTGCGGCGAAGAGCCTGAAATCTATGTTGCAGCTCTCGGCAGTGCAACACTTTATCTCAATGCCGGCACAGAAGATGAAAAAGTCATTTTCAGACCTGAAACAAGTGCTTATGTATCACTTATCGGTCAGCTTATCGGACCTCTTTTCTCTCTTGTTATGACAAAGGATTACGATGCATTTACAGATAAGCTTATTCCTGCTGTTGACAGCGTTTTCGGTGCTCTTGCAAACGATGAGGAAGGCAACTCAACACCTGAAGTCACAACAAAGGAAGAACTTCCCACAGACCCTACTCACGGTGAAGAGGGTAATTACTATTTCGGTTATGATTTCCGTGCAGATCCCCTTGTTGTTGCAGACGATCTTAATACATACATCAATCACGTTCTTGAACTCACAGGCCATGAAAAAGTAAGACTCCGTGCATCATCAATGGGTGGTGTTATGACAATGGCATATCTCTACAAATACGGTGAAGCTAAAGTTAAGTCAGTTATTTTCCAGTGCTGTCCTCTTCAGGGTACTGCAGTTGCAGGTGACCTTTTCAACGGCAGAATCGAAATAACAGCAGAAGCAGTTTACCGTTATGCACAGACAGCGCTTCCCTCTCTTCTCGACGGATTTGCAGAAAAGCTTGTTCTCGGTCTTGTTGATGCGCTTTACAACAGCGGTTTCCTCGGCAATGTTCTCAATATGGTACAGCCCATTCTTGATAACTGTGCTCCCAGAGTATTTGATGCACTTCTCATTCCCGTATTTAAGTCAAACTGCGGTATCTGGTCTTTCGTTCCCGATGAATATTACGAGAGCGCAAAGGAATTTATGCTCGGTGATGAACCTAACGAAGTTCTTCTTCAGAGAATTGATGAATATCATTACAATGTTCAGCAGAAGGCAGGCGACATTCTTAACGGTCTTCTTGACAGCGGTGTACCCGTAATGATTCTTGCAGGCACAAGCATTCAGAGAACTCCTCTTGTTCCCACAAGCAAGAATGACTCAGACGGAACAGTTGATACAAAGTATGCATCAGTAGGCGGCACAATTGCTCCTATTTGCGAAACACTCGGTGAAGATTATGTTCAGGCTTGCGACTGCGGTCACAACCACATTTCACCTGACAACAGAATTGATGCTTCAACTTGTCTTCTTCCCGAAAACACATGGTTCGTTACTCCTATGCTTCACAGCACAACTCACGACGGCCACGGTGAACTTTATGACTGGTTCTATGCAAATGATGATGAAGGCGTGAATATCTGGTCAAATCCTGATTATCCTCAGTTCCTTGAAAATGATATTGATAATCAGAAACTTCTTCCTCAGAAATAAGTTGAAAAATAAAGGATGAACGGAAAATTCCGTTCAGCCGATTTTTTTTTGTTTGATAAATTCTTTAGATAAGAAATAATAGAGAATAGATAATAATGTCGGAAGGGGCTTTGCCCCTTACCCCATTTATTATGAGCAAAGCGAATAACAAGGTTCTGACGAAGTCAGGTTCTTATATAATTTAAGCCCGCAGGGCTTCCGATTCTATTATCTTTTATCTTTTCTCTATTATCTCAGTAATTTATCGCTCAGCGATAAATTATTGTTTACCACTTATTTTCTACGTATTCGCAGAATGCGTACATATCGTTGATTTCAATTTTTGTGCCGTCGTCAAGAACAACGTTGCCGCTCCATTTTCCGTGAACCTGGTGAGTGTGCATTCTTGCAACACCGAGATTCATATCTGAATGGTGGTCAAATGTGGGATTCATTGTAAGGTTGAATCTGCCGTCTTCTGAAACAAACTTCCAAGGCTCCATAAACTTGTCGGGCTTGGGGAATGTTTCAACGTCAACAGCACCGAATTTGTGAACTTTTCCGTCATAGAAAATTGCTGTTTCTGTTGCATTGCTCTCGTCACCGATTGCCCAGGTGATTTCGAAACCGAAGAGGTGCTTTTCACCGTTTGCATCTGTTACATAAGTTGAACCGTTGCCCCAGTACCATACCATTTCGTGAGGAGTGTTTACTCTGCCCCAGTCAAGAGCACAGAATGCGGTATCCTTTGAAAATTCATATGCCTTGCCGTCATAAATGAATGTGCCTTCGCAGGGCATACAGTTCTGCTTTGTAGTCATAAAGTACTTTGTTTCATCGCCTTCAAAGGGAAGAACCGTTGTGATGTTTTCAAGTCCGGGCATAATGTCCATTTCAAACTTGCATTCAACCATTTTGTCTTTAACGGGCATTCTGAACCAGAGAGTTCTTGATGTATCCTTTGTATCAAAGTCAAATTCAGCCTTGCCGATTTTTTCTGCAAAACGGTTGGGAACGTCGCCCTTTGCAGGAGGAACGTGAGGATTTTTGCTGAAAAGGAAAAGCTGAGTTGCATCAACAATCTGTTTGCCTGCTTCAAGGTCAATGAGCTTTGCTGCAACATATCCGCCGATAGTGATATTTGCGAAGCTCAGCTGAACCATATACTTGCCGTCAGAAATCTGATAGAAGTCCCATTCCTTGCGGCTCATAATACCTGTTTTTACATAATCTCTGTTGTAATCAAAAACATTGTGTCTTGCCCAACCTTTTGCAATAAGTCTGCCGTCAGGTCCCAGAAGCGGAGTTGCTTCTGTGAATTCAATCTGCTTTGATTTTTCTTTCCATAACTGGAAAGGTACATAGGTTCTGGGTGTTTCGTTACTCATAAAAAATTCCTCCTTGGAATAACATTTTTATTTTTTTGAGAATCAGTTTCTGGGAAGTTTGTTACCGCATTCATTACAGAATATATCGTCTGACTTTGCTTTCTCACCGCAGAACGGGCAGAAGAAAGGTGCTGATTCGTCTGCAGGCTTATCGGTCTGTGAATTGTTCTGATTCTGTTCTTTTTCTGCTTTTTTTGCTTCGGCTTTTTCTTTTAATCCCTTAATAAGCTGCTTGATTTTTCGTATTGCGATTATCAGCAAGATAACTGCAATGATTGTTAAAATTATTTCTGCAATAGTTTTGACAATATTCAGCTGTCTGTATTCAATTGTTGTTGATGCAGACTGAGCAATGAGCATAGATGCGGAATTTCCGTTAATGCTGAAGTTTTCTGTTGTGAGAATTTTTGAAACAGAAGAAAACTTGTAAAAACTTGTGATTTCATCGGCAGGTGTGTTTTTGTCAACAATATATTTGATGTTTGTTGTTTCATTTATTGAACTTTTGCCGTAGGGTAACCAATTGTCTGTGAGTTCAAAAGTACAAGTTCCTCCAAGAATTGCAGATGTGAATTCTGCAATGTCTTTTGAAAAGAAAGTTTCAAATCTGAATTCATAATTTCTGTAACCGTTTTCATCATAGATATTGAAAATTGTACCGTTAATAAGTTTTTCTTCATATCTGCTCACAATCTGGTCATGGAACGCTGTTGCGATTTCTGCAGGAGCTGAAAATTTTATTGTCTTTTTGATTTTTCCTGACGGAGAGGATAAATCTGTTGTTATATCAATGCTTGAAAACTTGAATCCGCTGATGTAAGTAAAATTGATATTCGGACCTGTTGATGAAGAAATTGATGTTTCTGTTACAGTTACATTTTCATCTGCCGAGGAAACAGATTCATAGTATGAGGGAAATTCAAAAACATAAGAGAATGTTCCTTCTTCATCAAGCACACATTCAGTATCAATGTACTCCGTTTTCTGCACTGTTATGTTTCTGTTTTCATCAAGTGTCTGCTGCTCTGAAACAGATGTTGCCGTGTTGAGGCAAAACATTGTCTTTTTCAGCATTTCCACTTGATTTACTGCTGTGAATTCCACAGAAACATAAGTGAATCCGTCGGTAGTGTCGTCTGTTTTTTTTCCGGTGTCAGAAAATCTTTTTATAAGCTCTTTTATATCGGAATTTTTATTGATGCTTTTGTCTATTGATACCGATATTGTGCGTTTGAATACATTGTTTCTGTCAATAGATGTTGTTAATGATAAATTGCTGAATGTGACAATTGCAGAATTATCAGGTCTTATGTTTATGGACTTGTCTGCTGATGCATATTCAACAGTATTGATTGTGATTGCATTGTTTTTTACAACAAAGATTTCTGTCATTGCTTTTTCTGTTGTCAGCCCTGAGGAAATCAGTACCTGCTGAACAAAATTCAGAAGCTGAATTGCAGAGAAACCTTCAAGATAGGTGAAATCTTCATCTTCTTCATTCTGAAACAGAACGATAGTCGGATGATTTGTAAGCAGAGCTTTCACCTTTTCTGTATAATCACCAAGAGATTCAAATGTGAAATCAAGAGTTATGAGAAGATCTCTGTCAACAGCGTGAATGTTGTAGGATAACCATTCGGGAGCATTGCTTCTCACAGCCATATCCAATATTGATCTTCCGCCGTTTATGAAGTTTTCAACGTCTGAAATATCGGCTGTGATTTCAATATGTCGTGTGCCTGAAAATTCATCGGGTTCAGAAAATGATGATGAGGAATCAATTTCTGACTCACTTTCTTTTGCAAATGCATAAAAAGGTGAGCAGTTCAGAATAAGACATAATGCTACAAATAAAAGAAGGATTTTTGATGCTGTTTTTTTCATAATTATTCCTCCTTTTATATGATATCGTATCTGTGCAGTACTTTTGATGTCTTATTGTCTGTCATAGTGTAGAAATAAATTCTGTCATTGAGGATCTGAGTACCGCAGTTGCCAAGGTCACAAGGCATTTCTGAAAGCAAAAAGCTCTTGACAAGTGTCTTGTTTGAGAAATCAGGAGACATTCTGTACAGCTGAAGCTCTGTATCTGTCTGATCAAAGAAGTACCAGTCACCCTGAGAGCTTTCACAAAGAGTAAAGAATGCCTGATTGCTGTTTACTTCTGTTACCTTTGATTTGCTGCCGTCTGCAGCATTGAAAACCACAATCTGATAGGGAAGTGCATTTTCAGCCTGAGAATCATTGTCAAGTGTTGTGAAAATACCCTTTGACGACGGATTCCAGCCGCTTATACCTTCTGTTAATGCGTTTGCAGATTTATCTTTTGCTACCCAATACATTTCAGACGCGGTGCCTCTTAAATAACCGTTTGAAACATATCTTGTTGCAGTATAGTAGTTTTGTGAAACAAGGGTGTAACAGTAATTTTCTACAGAGGGAGAAGAACCGTAATCTGCAATTAATTTTCCGTCGCTGTCAAGCAGATAACAATATGAACTTGAGCCGAAGAATGAAGCAAAGAAGCTGTCATCTTCTGCCACAACATAAAAGTTGTTGTCCTGTGCAGTCATAAACTGAACAGGGTAATCGAGTGTTGAAAAATGTTCTTCTTTTTCTGCGCCTCTGTCAAATCTGTAAATGACTTTATTGTCAAAGGATTGCGTGTAATATATGTATGTTGAGTCAATCATCAGACAATTGGATACATCCTCGGCAATCTTTTTATATGTGCTGCCGTCTTTTTTAACACGGAAAATGTTATAATTGCCGGAATCATCAGGAATTAGCACATAGAGATATGTTTCATCGATGCCGCATATTGAGAAAAAGTATTGGCTGAATATTGTATTCTTGTAACCGTTCTCTTCTTTTATAAGATTACCGTCAAGGTCTTTGTAATAAATTGCATCTTTGTCACTTGCCGTCATTGATGCGTATGACATTTGTCCGGCAATGTATTTTGTGGAGTTCTTTTTTCCCCACTCATGTATTGTGTGATCTGTTAGTAGTTCAGAATAGGATAGATCCTTGCTTAGTGTTAGTTTTTTACCGAAAAATGACGCGCTTGCTTTTAGTTTTACATCAAATCCGAATAGTTTTAGGTATGCTCTTGCATATATATATTTATCATAATCGAAAAAACTGTTAGCTATTGTTCCTTCGGTTGAAAATTCTATTCCCAACATACCTTCTGCTTCCAATCCTACTCTTATAATAGAAAGTTCAAGCAGATTAAGGTTGAATACATATAGATTCAATGATGCTCCTGCATGAATGTCCGCATCGCCTGAAAGTTCTGTGCTGAGTGTAAATTTGCAATCCGGATCTGCATCGTCCTTAGTTCCTTCAAATACCCACTCTCCGTTTCTTACTATTGTCATATTAACGTTGAAGTTTTTATTATAGGTAAAAGAAACTTGAGAAGTAAGACTTACGTTTCCATAAATATCTACAAATACAATAAATCCGACTGTTATGGGGACTGCTCCTGTCAGCATACGTATTTGATCGTTACCTGAAACAACGGGAGTGAATGCACCATTGTAGCCAATGAATGCAATAGGGAACATTTTTTCTTTAAGTCCTTGAAGTTTTACATCGCTGAAAGAATATTGAGTCTTTCTTGCACTGAGTTCAAGTTGGATTTCGGATTTAAGTGTTGCATCAAGAACAAAATTTGCATTTGCCCATACAGAAAGGTCTTTTACTCCTTCACCGGATAAAAGGTTAATATCATAAATGACACCGAAATCGAAACTGTCAAAGCCGATTTTTCCTGTAATTTCAAGAGTGGGTTCCAAGCTCAATACATCATCGTCATCTGAAATTATCGGAGGTACGCAAACAGTACATGGCCTATATTCATCTTCAACAGCTAAAAGTAATGATTGTTCAATTTTGCTTTTTGAAAGATATCGACAATTTTCGTTGTGGTAACATTTGCCTGTTTTTGTCGTATAAACATTTATACGACCTGATTCATTTTTTTTATATACTTTGTTTTTCTGAGAAGGTGACTGTTCTTCGTTGAGACCAAAAATTTCAAAAATATCAACTGTGTAGTCGATTAAAAGTTTGTCTCCCAAAGAGCCTTCAAGGGGTTTCTTTTCTGTATCAGAAGCAACAATACTGTCAGATGTTTTATGGTCAAGTGTCTGTGCTGTTGCTCCGGGCAGAGTTGATGATGTCATTACCGGATTATCAAATTCACCTGAATAATCATCGGTTTTAGTAATAGTTACTCCGGGTACAGCTTCAATTGTGGTAATGTCATCCGCAGTCAGAGTTTCATCCATTGAAAAAGTGAGCACGTCAAAAACTTCATCAACCATAGGTGTTTCGAGAACATATTCTGTTGAATCCTTGCCTGTGCTTTTTGATACTACTTTACCGATGTATGTTTCTCCGAAAGGTGTTTCTTCAGAGCCTTCAAGGAAGAATATATCTCCTTTGCCCAGCTCGTTGAAATCGGAATCTTTTTTTACGCTGATACAAACATCTGATGTGGTAATTCTGACATTGCTGATTTCTGAGTTGATTTTTGTTGCATCATCAGCTGTGTACATTGTGACATTCTGGCTTATAACCGCACCTGGTTCTTTTTCTTCAGTAGTTTGCTCTGTTGCATTTTCCTGCTGCTGTGTCGGCAGAGTTTTATCGTTGATTTTCGGCTTTGCCTGATATGCGAGAGCAAAGTAACTGCCGATACCTGTTACAAGTAACACGATAACAAGTACTATTGCAAGTATAATTTTCGATTTTGCAGTTTTTCCTTTTTCTTTCACTTTCGGTCACCCTTTTAATGAAAACATTATATAAAATATTATATTTTATAATGCAAAATTTGTCAACATTGCTGTGTGTTTTTGTAGGAAAGATAATGGAAAGAGGCACACTTCCGGAGTGTGCCTCAGTTATATTCGTTTTAACTATCATCTTTTATGAGTTATTGTTATTTATCAACTCCGTAATGATTACAGAGTGTTTTATATTCTTCTTCGGTGATTGATACAACAGAGCCGTGACGAGGTCTGAGGTGGTCAATTTCCATTGAAGAACGCTGGAAACGTCTGAAATTGACAAAGTCATTTGTCATCTGTGCAAAGAATGAACCCTGCCCGTATTCGTCCATAATCATCATATATGAATCTGTGCCGTTGATACGGTACATTGAACTGCCTTCAACGCCCCAGTAGTTGAGTGAACAGATTGTGTAATCTGTGTTGTAAGGACCTGTGAGATTCTTTGATTTTACATAAGCAATCTTCTGTGTGAGATCTTCTTTGAAATAGAGGTAGTAGTAACCGTCTTTTTCATTGTAAACGATATCACCGTCAATACACTGGATATTTCTGATTTCACCTGTTTCGGGGTCTGTTTCATTCCATCTGCCGAAAAGAACCTGAGGCTCTGTTTCAAAAGTCTTGAAATCCTTTGTGTAAGCGTAGTAATGACCTGCTGTGTCATTTTCTGCTGTGGAGTTTGCCCAGTAAACCATATACATTTCTTTCTCTGCATCCCAGATTGCCTGAGGTGCCCATGCTCTGTTTGTGGTTTCAAAGCCCGGGAACTGACGGATATCGATAACTGTTTCGTCTGTCCAGTTTACAAGGTCATATGATCTCCATGTGATAAGACTGTGGTTTGAAGTCCAGCCTTCAAGAGCATTCATATTTGTTGCGATGATAAAATAACATTCTTTACCGTTTTCGTCTGCACCCTTGAGAATATAGGGATCACGGACACAGCCTGTGCCCTTTGTCTGCTCGATAACAGCTTCATTGTTGTTGAGAGCATCAAAGTGATATCCGTCTGTGCTGACAGCAAAATGAAGAGTCTGCTCATTGACTTCGTTGCCTACAAAATAGCAGAAAAGATATGCACCTTCTGTACTGTAAACGGGGTATGCATAATTATTTACAAAGTAATTGAAAAGATAATAAGGAATCATAACGATTGCTGTGAGAAGTCTGATTATCTGTAAGAAACTCATAAATTGATGCTCCTTTTTTCTTTTTTCTGAATTATATCATAAATTTCTGAAAATAGTAAGTTCTTTCAGAAATTATAATCGGGATTTACGGGTTTACCTGTTTTTGAAGATTCAACAATTGCAAGGCAGACTTCAACTGTCTTTGCTCCTTCTGTTGCATCTGTAAGGACGGGAGTGTTGTCTGCAATAGATTCTGCAAAAACTCTGAATTCCGCTGCGGCATTGTGATTGTTGACTTCAACTTCTATAATTTCGGGATCGTGAGCCATCTGATCATCACCGATTGTGAAAAGCTGCATTGTAGGTGAAGTGTTGTCGCAGATGATTGTGCCCTTTGTACCGTAAATGAGAGTACGCATTGTGTAATTTCTCTTACAGCCCGTTGAAACAAAAACTTTGCCGATAACATCATCGGGAAATTTCATAATTGCGATTGTTGCATCGTCATAAGAAACCTGAGGAAGGAGCTTGTGAGTGCCGTATGCCATAACTTCTGTGGGGTCGCCTGCAATCCAGCGAAGAAGGTCAACTGCGTGACAGCCTCCGCCTATAACTCCGTGTCTTAACGGGTCAGATCTCCAGTTGTCAACAAGGTACATATAGTCGTGAGCATATTCTGATTCCACATAATAGATATCACCGATTGCGCCTGATTCAACAATTTCCTTTGCTTTTATGAATGCAGGTGTGAAACGGCATATCTGACCTACCATAAATCTTGCATCGGACTCTTTTTCTGCCTTTATGATTTCTTTAAGGTCTTCACGTGTAAGGGCAAGAGGTTTTTCGCAGAGTACGTGTTTGCCTGCCTTTAAGAATTCCTTTGAAATCTGTACGTGCTGCTGGTCGGGGACTGCAACGGTTACGATATCTATGTTCTCATTATTCAGAAAATCATGATAGTCTGTGAACCATCTGTCTTCGGGAATATTGTATCTTTTGCCTGCAAATTCAAGTGCTTCCGCATCTGAGTCGCAGAGTGCACCAATTTCGGCATTACAGCTCATTGCACCTTCAACGTGTGACATACCGAATTTCATACCGATATTTGCTACAACAAGTTTTTCTTTCATATATAAACTCCTTTTTGTTATTTCTGTTTTTTTATAAGTTCTTCAACACAATTTCTGACAATTGTCAGCTCATCGTCTGATGTGTCTGTATCAAGTTCGCAGAATGTGTTGTTTCTGACGCTGTTATTTGTAATTATTCCGTACCAGAGAAGTCCGAGTGCATATCTTCCGATTCCGAGATGTGCGTGAAAAGTGTCTCTGTGCACTTTTTTGATTCCGTTTTCAATAAGGCTTTCAAAAAGCTCACCCGACGGGATAATAAAATCTGCATTTACAGCCTTTGCGGCTTTTTTGTATGAAGATTCAATATCTCTGAACATTTCTGAGTGGTGATTGTAACCCAACTCAGTATTCAGACGGAAACTGTTTTCTTCATAAGCCCAGGTTTGATGAATCGCAATTTTTGCCTTTGGTACGCAATTTCTGACAAAGTCAATAATGCTGTCAAGATAAGGCTGATATGTTTCGTAATATGGCGCTTCGTTGCTTACCTGCTGAATTGTGATAATATCCCAGTCACGATTAAGAAGAGCCTCTTTCATTGAAACAGTAAAACCTGTGCTTTCACCGTTCATTTCAAGCTCATATGCCTTTTCGTCTGAGAGCATATTTCTGTAATGACGTGAAAGAGAGCAGCCGCCTATGAAAAGATTAAAAGTTTCAAGATTCACACCGTCAGCCTTTGCAATGCGGTGGAGATATCTCTGGGCATCGCAAGAGAAACTGTTGCCTATTGATAAAATATTCATTCTTTATTGCCTCTCTTTTCTTTCAAGAGGTTTTTTAATGCAATTGCAAGAATAACAATTCCTTCAATACCTGTCAGAATATATGCTGCTGCAATGTTGAATGCGGGAGCACCTGCAAAGAATGTGTCTGACAAAGCAAATGTGACAGAGTAAAGAATTCCCCAAATTACGGGAGCTGCAACAGCGCAGATAATTCTTTTCTTTTTGCCTTTCATCATAAGTGCGCCGCCGTAAGCAAAGAGGAGAACAATAAGAATAAGCGTAAGTGTGTAGCCGAATGTATCAACACCGTGAATGTATGCTCTTCTGTGCCATCCGAAAAGCTCTGTAAATACCCCCATAAGTACGGGTAAGGGAATAAAGAATAACTGTCTCGGTTTTTTTGCAACAGCAATAATAAGAAGAATAACGCTCAGTGCTGCCGCAATGCCATAAAGTACTTTAGCAACGGGGAAAAGTTTGTTATCACCGATTGTGTTTGCTTTGCCGTTGTAGAATTTAAGTGAATCGGGTCCTGCTGTGTCGCCTTCGCTTACCATTGTTATTCCGAAAGCTTTGATGTCTTCAATAAGCTGGTCGGTTTCAGCTTTGTCGTATGCATTGTAGCCTTTCCAGTATCTCCAGCAGATTTCACTTCTCTTTACATTTGTGATATGTGTTTCATTGTCTGCTTCACTTTTTGCATTTTCCCAGAGAGTGTCTGCTTTTGTGATGTCATCTTTTGTGAAACCGAGAGTGTCTGCCATTGTAACATAGATTTTAAGGTGCTTACCTTCGGGAACAGGCTTTTCTGTTATCATATCGATAAACTGACGGATATTCTGCCAGCCTTTGCCGTAATAAGCCTCAAGAAAGCCATTCATAGTTGCATCATAATCAAGGTAAGGATTCTGCATAAGCTTAGAAAGAAGATATGCTCTCAGCTCACCGAATTCACCGTCGCATTTATCCATATAATAGTTGCCTTCTTCATAAACACCTGCAACATTATTTTCGTAGAAGACCTGAATGTTTCTCTGAAGCACACCGAAATCGGGGAAAACACCAAGAGTGTTTGCATAGTTTGTTGCATAGTCCCACACATAAATACGGTCGCAGATTTTGCTCCAGTCTTTAAGGTCAGACATAAGAGCTGCATTTTCGGTGCAGTTTTCATCATCAAGAGCGTGAGAGAAACAGCATTCAATTGTGCACAGACGTACAATTACATTGTCTGCGGGCACAACCTGAGTGGGAGCTTTTCTTGTGTATCTGTATGCAAAAGTGTCGATAGCAACATTGTTGTAACCTGCATCTTTTACAGCTTTTGCAATACGGTTTACAAAAGTAATCATTGTGCCTGCGTGAGAGCCGTTTGCGTCGTCAATTGCTTTACAACTGTCACACTGACACATTTTTGCATCTGCTGTGCTGTCACCCTGAGTGAGTGAAATAATCTGAAGTGATGAGTCGGGATTGTGTTTTTCTTCAAGAAGTGTCATAACTTCTTTGAGAACAAGATTGTATACATCTTCATTTGTAAGGCAGAGCTGTTCATCCTGTCTTATACCGTTATGAAGAGCAAAATATTCGGGATGTGATTCAAAATATGCTTCTTTTGAACAGAAAAGAGAACCGAGAGTGTGTGCAAAGCCTGAAGCATCTTTCCCTGCGGCATTTTTGCCTGCAAGGTATTCAACTGTGCCGCCCAATTCATCGGGAATCTGTCTGTATGTGTTGCCGTTAAGACCGTTTGCGAGAGAATATTCTGTATCATGAGGACTGAGCCAGTCTGTTTCTGTATATTCAAAGAAAGGTTTGTATTCTGTTTTTTCACCTGCAGGGATAGTCAGATTCTTGTTTTCGGGAATAGAATAAAGAGTTGATGTGTACCAGTCACAACCGCAGTATTTCTCAAGGAATGCGTAAACACCTTGAATCACACCTCTTGTGCCGTTACCGGTGATTGATACTTCATTTTCCTTTGTTTCAATAACATAACCGTTGTCGGGAATGTCTGCAGAATAACCGAGACTGAATTTGATTCCGTCACCTTCTTCAGCGGAGGGAAATTCCTTGCCGGTAATCTGCTTCATATATTTTGCAAGAGTTTCGCCTGCAGCGGTGAGTCTTGCATCATTTTTGTCTTCCATAAAGATATAACCACCTTTTTCAGTTTCGGCAGCCGAAGCAAAAACGGGAATTGCCGATGCAAACATCAGAATCATTGCAAGAATAAAACAAATTTTTCTCATACACAACACCCTTTACTGTATTTTCTTTCATTATAGCACACAATGGAATGTTTGCAACGATAAATTAAAAAAATCCCCGTATAAAACGGGGATATAAAATTAAGCTTTTTTGTTTCCTGCCATTTCGAGTGCGGCATCAATATTTTCTGCAATAAGCACTTCTTCAAGGAGCTTTGCTTTTTCAAGAGACTTCATAGGCTGTTCATTCACATGAGAGAGAATGAGAGTCTTGTTCTGTTTTTTGCAGAGTTTAATAATTGTTTCAAGAGAGTGAAGACCTGTTGCATCAATTGCAGGTACACTTCTCATTCTGAGAATAAGCACATCTTTTTTGCCGTGTTTGATAACGTCTGCAATTTTTGTTGATGCACCAAAGAAAATGGGACCTGTGATTTCAAAAACAAGTGTATTTTCGGGAACTTTTTTAAGTCTGATGTTTGCTTCGTCTGTGGTTTCGTCAATTTCTTCCCAGCCGTATGCATCAGTAACATCACTCATACGCTTCATAAACATAACTGTTGCAAGGATAACACCGACGATGATTGCAACAACAAGGTCAAACACAACTGTGAGCACAAATGTTACAAGAAGAACAAGAGTGTCACTCTTGGGGGATTTCTTGATAATGCCGACAAACTCTCTCCACTCACTCATATTGTAAGCAACAACAAAGAGAATTGCCGCAATTGTGGGCATTGGAATGAGTGCCGCATAAGGCATAAGCACAACAAGAACAAGAAGAAGGATAAGTGCGTGAATCATACCTGCAACGGGTGTTCTGCCACCGTTTTTTATGTTTGCCGCAGTTCTTGCAATTGCACCTGTTGCGGGAATACCGCCGAAGAGTGCTGATGCAATGTTGCCTGCGCCCTGAGCAATAAGCTCTGTGTTTGAATTGTGTCTGCTGCCTGTCATACCGTCTGCCACAACGCAGGAAAGAAGTGATTCAACAGCCGCAAGAACAGCGATTGTGAATGCATCGGGGATGATTGCTTTCACCGTGTCGAATGAGAAAGAGGGAAGTGCGGGCACCGGAAGTGCTGATGAAATTGTGTAAAGTGAGCCGATGGTGTTAACATTCATATCAAAAACTTTAACAAGAACGGCTGAAATCACAATTGCAAAAATTGAAGGGGGAATCTTCTTTATGAATTTAGGGAAGATAATGAGCACAGCGAGTGAAACAGCACCGATAATGAATGCCTCAAAGTTGAATGTGCCGATTGTGTGGATAACTTCTTCAACCTTTTCCATTGTTTCAATGGGGCTGTTTTCAAATGTAAGACCGAGGAAATCTTTGAGCTGACCTATAATCAGCGTAACGGCAATACCTGTTGTGAAGCCGGTTGTAATTGTGTAGGGGATAAACTTGATAAGACTTCCGAGCTTGAATACGCCCATCAGAATAAGCAGAATACCTGCAATAAGTGTTGCAAGAACAAGACCTGAAAAACCGTTTTCTGCAACAATGCCTGCAACGATTGTAGCAAATGCCGCTGTGGGTCCTGCAATCTGCACACGGCTGCCACCGAGCATTGAAATGACAAAACCTGCAACAATTGCTGTGTAAAGACCCTGCTCGGGAGTTACACCTGATGCGAGAGCAAGTGCAATTGAAAGGGGAAGCGCAATGATTGCAACGATAAGACCTGCAGTAAGGTCCTTGCCGAATTGTGCACCGCTGTAACCTTTAAGGCAGGAAATAAGTTTTGGTCTGAAAATTGACTGTTTTGTTTTTTCCATTATTCTCACCGTATTTTAATAAAATTACAGCATTGATTATATGCCTTAATACGACACTTTTCAAGGGAAAAATACATAAGAAAAGGATTTCTGTGATTTGTTGAAATGAGACAAAGTTTCAGAGCAAAATATGTGCAAAATTCCCTGCCGATTTCTCAGCAGGGAACTGTTTTAATGTTTTTTCTTTTTGATAAAGATTACCGTCAGCACTGTAATGACAACCATTGCACCTGAAACAATGCCGATAATCAGCGGTGTGTGATTCTGCTTCATTGTTTCGATATCAATTGATGCCATGCTTTCTTCAAAATCTGTCAGAGCAAAAACCATTTTTGATTTTCCGTCTGTTTCGGGATTCAGGGGATTGTTTATCGAATACATATATTTTCCGTCTTCGGAAAATGCAAATGAATTGCTGTAACCCACATGGTCATCGGCAGTATAGGGAATAATATGAGGAACTGTTACCCAGCTTTCGCCGTAATCATTGCTTATGAATAAATCCGTACCCGTTTTGCTTTCACCCTTACGCATAAAAGTTCCGCTGACAACGAGTGTGCCTTTTTCACCGCCGACGGAAGTCCATGCACAGTAAGGAGCAGAGCCGAGAGCTTTTCTGCCGTTGTGATTTATAAGCTCTGTGCCGATGTCTTTCGGGTCACCCCAGTCAAGACCGTCAGTGGAGCGTCTGAAATACACGGGATTGCCATCAATACCGTCTTTGTCAACAACTTCATAGACCATGAAGTAACTGCCGTCACCGAGCCTTGTCACAACGGGCATACCGGGACGCTCGGCAAAAATATCAGTTGCCACAATGTCTGTGGATTCTGACCAGTTTTCACCGTCTGATGAGATTTTGTAAACTATCTTCTGAGAATGGTTTTTGTCGGAATCATCTGAATAGTAACAGACAAGTCTGCCGTCATCAAGCTGAAGAAGGAACGGCTCCCAGACTCCCTCTTCAAGACCGCCTGCACTTGCAACCACAACACCCTGACTGAAATTTTCACCACCGTCGGTGCTGAAATAAAGCCTTATGTAAGACGCTTTGTTGTGTTCGGGGTCTATCGAACAAGCTGCAAGAATAATTGTTCCTGCAGGGTAATTTCCGCAGGGCTTTTCAAGCTCAAAAAGGAAAGGATTCCATTCGGAATTAGCACCTGTCAGAGTGTCTGAAACACGGGTGATAAATTCCCATGTTTTTCCGTTATCAGAGCTTTTGTATATGGGATATCCCGGTGCATGGTCAACAAGACCTGCGTTAAGCTCACAATGTGTGGCAAGAAGTGTGCCGTTTTCTTCATTGAGTGAATGTTTCAGCACAAGAATTCTGCCGTACTGCACACCTCTGTCCCACCAGTTATCGCCTGAATATGAAATGTCGGTTGTGAATTCAACTTTTAATCCGTCAGATGCACAGACAGGTATTACGGAAATCATCAGAATGAGAACAGTAAGAAAAAGACAAATGATATTTTTTGATTTTTTATACATTGTTATCTCTCCGTATTAAAATCAGCAGTATTCAATCATTTTTTCAATTGTATCTGCCATAACTTTATGACCGAGGTCTGTGGGATGAATTCCGTCAACGGCAAGGTCTTTCGGTGCAGTTGTTTTCTGAGCTTCATTGAAAACTTTCTGCATATCAATGACTGTTGCACCGTGCTCAAGTGCGACAGTTTTCAGTAATTCACGGTATTCATCGAGCATTTTATGAAACGGGAATTTTTCTTCCACCGCATCAATCAGGAAAGGCATTATGTAAAGAATCTGCGCATCGGGCAGTTCTGTTTTCAGTCTTCTGTAAATTTCACGGATG
>JAZUCO010000037.1:0-3027 GCA_045639185.1 Acutalibacteraceae bacterium | reverse complement strand
AACAACCCCTGCGACATTGAAAATGCTGCAAAATCACTCTCTGAAATGAATCTTGACCTTATCCGCTGGCCTGTTTTCAACAGCTACAGAAAGGATATTGTATGGGATACAGAGCAGGAAGCAATGGGTGCTCCCGCACAGCTCAAATATCCCGTTGAATACGGTTCAAGAGTTCTTATGCATTATGACGGCAACCAGTGCGTATGTGATTCAGGTTGTGAAGAATTCGTTAATGTCAACACAAAGACTGTTAACCGCACTTCTACACTTCCCGGCACAGGTGCAAACGGTAAGCGTGCAATGATGCCTTATATCTACCTTCTTCCCTACTGGATGGGCAGATATTACGGACTTTTAGGTGACTAAGGAGGAAAAATTATGATAGGTTCAATTTTCGGTTTTCTTAAAACAGCTCTCGCTCCCCTTACTGCAATTATTATGACAGTGACAGCATTGATCTGTCCAACTCCCACATCAACTGAAACAGCAGAAATCACAAACGAATTCAGTTATGCTCTCGTTGATGCGTTCCTCTGCGGTCAGGGGCTTGACGAAGAAGGTGACAATTTCTATACATCAGGTTCTCTTGCAGCAATAAAGGTTTGCTGTCTCGGAATCATTGATAAAGCAACAGGTGAAGTTCTCAAGGAAAATCTTGACGCACTTCCCCAGGAATTCAAAGATCTTGACTATGACCACATCGGTGATATTTCTGTTCAGAACGGCATAATTTATGCTCCTGTTGAAAATGTTCCCGAAACAGATCCCCTTGTGCTTCTTTATGATGCAGAGACTCTTGAATACACCGGCACATATTATGCAGTTGATTGGGAATTCCTGAAAGACGGTATTCCCTGGTGTGCAACAGATGAAAATTATCTTTACACTTCACAGTTCAAGGATGCAGAAAGACTTGTTGTTTACAATCTTTCAGATATGAGTTTCTCACACACAGTTGAACTTTCAGAAACAATGCAGAGAGTTCAGGCAGGTGACGTTGTTGACGGTAAAGCATACCTCAACTGTGATCCCGAAGGCAACAAGACAGTTTATGAAGTTGACCTTGCAACAGGTGAAGTAAAACTTCTCTGTGACAGAAACACAACAGGCTCTGACACTGAAACAGAAGGTTTATGTGCTCTTTACGACGAAGACGGCAATCTCGTTCTTCACGTTTCAGATTACAATAAAATTGTTTCAACATTCATCAGATCTTACATAGTAAAATAAAACAAAATAATTGAGGCTGTAATAATTTACAGCCTCTTTTCTTATGCGAGAAAATCAAATATTATATTCCAGACTCTTTCGTCCTGAACTGTCATACGGTTCCAGTCTAAAGATTCAACAAAAGATTTCTTCTGTTCTGGAGTTTCAAGCTCTTTTTTCTTTGTCTTTTTAACTGCAAGAGCTACATATGAATCCTTATATTTAACAGCATCTTCAGTATAATTCGGGTTATGCCATTTATTTGTTTCAAGGTGAAAACTTATATTTTCACGGTTTTTAAGTTCATTATACAGAACATCATAAGATTCTGATTTTTTCACCAGAGGATCGTTATCAGAATAAACAAGAAGCACCTTTGAATTGGTATTTCTGAGAGTTTCAACTCCGTCAGCAGTTGCGAAAACAGGATTAGAATTGTGTTCAAGCTCGGCAATCGGCTTTCTGTAAAATTTACTGAGGAAATTACCAAAAAACGAATTTATCATTCTGTCAACAGAAACAAAACCTGAAATTACAACAACACGAGAAACTTCGGGATGGTATGCTGTTATATTCATTGTCGAAAATCCACCCCAGCTGTGCCCTATTACATAAACTTCGTTATTTTTGAAGTATCCGTCTTTTTTAAGGCTTGAAAGACAATCATTAAGGTCACACAAAGACTGACCGAGTCCGCCCGTATTTTCGCCCTCTGATTCCATACAGCCCGTGTGGTCATATGAAAACACACAATAACCTTTTCTGCAAAGCATCTCGATTTCTTTCATATACGATCTGTGTCCGCCGCCAAAGCCGTGTTCAAAAACAATAAGCTTAT
This sequence comes from Acutalibacteraceae bacterium, assembly GCA_045639185.1. GTDB lineage: Bacteria > Bacillota > Clostridia > Oscillospirales > Acutalibacteraceae > UBA1081. The sequence goes on along the minus strand of JAZUCO010000037.1, from coordinate 980 downwards.
CCGTTATTGCTTCAGGATAAGCATAAAAATAACCTTTCAGCGCATATCCTTTTGATGATATAAAAGTATACGGTGTTTTTTCAAGACTATGAAAGTCTTCTGCTGAAAAATAATATGCAGTTCCGTTATCATCACAACGTATATAAATATTCTTCTTATATATTCCGACAATCGTCTTTTCAAAATGCATTTATGTCACCTCTTAAAAAATTATATCATTCAGTAAACTGAATTGCAAGAAAAAAACGGCAGAAAAACTGCCGTTTTATTGTTATTAATAGCTGATTTTGAGAGTCTTGATTTCAAAGGGTTTGAATGCGAATTCATTACCTTCTGCAACAGACTGAACTTCTTCAAGCATATTTGTATTTTCAACTTTCTTTGCACCGTCAAAGAACTTGATCGCACAGTTGGTGTATGAACCTTCTGTTTCATAAAGTCTTGCAATGAATGCCTTTTCGTTGTCTTCACAGGGCTTGATTGATTCAACGATAACGTTTGCAGCTTCAGGCACAACGAGTGCTACAGCATCAAAGTCACCCTTACCCTGAACAACAGGGATATTCAGTTCATAAGCAGGTCTGATAACATCTTCTGTTGTGAAACCGCAGTTATGAGGAAGGAATGAATAAACTGTCTTATGAACACCCTTATCACCGATATAGTCAGGTCTGTTACCACCCTTGTGAAGTGAAAGACACATCTTTCCGCCTTCAACTGTGATACCGTATTTGCTGTCGTTGAGCATTGCAACACCGAAACGTGTCTCTGAAAGGTCTGTGAACTTGTGGTTAACAACTTCGAACTTTGCCTTTTCAACAGCGTCATTTCTTGTTGTGGGTCTCATAACGTTACCATACTGGATTTCAAAACGTGCAAAGCTGTTCTGAACAGATGTATCAAATGCAGTCTTGAGGAATCTGTGGTCATCTTGCCAGTCCATAACGGTGTCGAATCTGACTTCTGCGCTGTCTGCGAAG
>JAZUCO010000036.1:0-33875 GCA_045639185.1 Acutalibacteraceae bacterium | reverse complement strand
GTTGCAGGTGACTTCACAGGCGGCGGTGCGGAAGTACAGTATCAGATGTACAATAAGATTCTTGCCGAATGCGTAAAAGAATCAACTCAGGTTCTCACGGTTCTCGGCAATCACGAATTCATTGATTACCGTGATGTTGATGCAACTGTAGGTTATGATGTATATAAAAAATACATAAATGAAAATGTTGATACTGATGTTGTAATCAACGGCTATCACTTTATCGGTGTATCATATGCCGATGACGGTAAGACCTTCACAAACAAAATGACATGGCTTGACAAGACAATTGCCAATGCCGTGAAAGAAGATCCTTCAAAGCCCGTTTTTGTTTATAATCATCCTCATCCCACTCTCACAGTTTACGGTAGTGTTAACTGGGGTGATATGTCTCTTCGCACAGTGCTGAGCAAATATCCTCAGGTTGTTGACTTCTCAGGTCATTCACACTATGCGGCAAGCGACCCCAGAAGTGTATGGCAGGGTGAATTCACAGCAGTCGGCTGTGGCTCACTTGCTGCATTTATGGGTAACCTTAACTACATTGAAGGTGATAAGGATGCTCCCGGTGAATCAGGCGGTGCATGGCTTGTTGAATGTGATGCAAACGGCAATGTAAGAATGAGACTTTATGATGTTGCTAACAGAATGTTCTTCAGCAATGTTGAATACTATTTCACAAACCTTGCTGACGCTTCAAAGAGAACATATAACTGGCATCAGCAGAAATCACTTGACACAAGTCCCGAATTCCCCGAAAACTCTGCGGTAACTTCTTCTGTTTCAGAAAACGGTGAAGTGATTATCTCATTCCCTGAGGCAAAGGGGTATTATGAGGCAGAAAATTACAAAATCAAGGTAACAGACGGTAAAAATAAAACTGTTTTTGAACAAACTGTTATCTCTGAATATGTAAGAGCAACAGATGACCCCGTAAGCGTAAATCTCGGCAATCTTTCAGCAGGAGATTATACTGTAAAGGTAAGTTCATACAGCCCCTATGCAAAAGCAGGTCAGGAGCTTAAAAACACAATTGTTGTTGAATAAATAATAAAAATATCCTCCTTCGGCAGAATGTAAAATCTGCTGAGGGAGGATTTTTTTATGTAAAATAAATGATGTGTGGATTAATTGTCCTGAGGATAAACAATACCTGTGAGTTTTCTTATTTCATCCATCTGTTTTGTGATGTAAAGAGTCTGCTCGTGTGTTACAACGGGGCTTTCTGTGAGTCCTTTGTTTACACAATCAGAGAAATGTTCAATCTGTTCTTCAAAACCGTTACCTTTGTAAGGTACTGAAATTGTTTCATTTGTACCGTCGTTGAGATGAATCTCAATCTCCTGAGGAGCATAGAATCTGGGAAGTCGTGCATATCCATTTGTTCCGTAAACAAAACCTTCATTCGGTTTTCTTAAAAGAATTGCACTTGAAATATCGGCAATCGCACCGTCTGAATATTTCATCAGTACACACATATGGCTGTCAATCCCGTTATAGGTGTCAGACATTGCTCTGATATCCGTAATGTCTTTGCCGAGGTACCAGCTTGCAAAATTAAGACCGTAAACACCTACATCAAGAAGTGATCCTCCGCCGTTTTCTGATTTGAAGACATGATGATCCATTTCGTCTTCATCCATTGTGTAGCAGAATTTTCCTTCAACACCGAGAATGTCACCGAAAACACCGTTTTCTGCAAGTTCAAGCATTCTGAGTGTGCCCGGCACAAGTCTTGCCCACATTGCTTCCATAAGAAGTACATTGTTTTTCTTCGCACATACAAACATTTCTTCAGCTTCACGGCTGTTTACAGCCATAGGCTTTTCGCAAAGAACATGTTTGCCGTGATTCATCATAAGAATTGAACAATCAATATGTCCTGAATGTGGTACTGCAATATAAGCTGCATCAATCATATCTGACTTAGCCATTTTCTCATAGGAATCAAAACGCACGGGAATGCCGAATTCATTGCCGAAATTTTCCGCATTTTCTTTTGTTCTTGATGCAACAGCAACAAGTTCTGCGTTATATGTGTTTTTGATTGCTTCGGCAAAACGGTGGGCGATTGTTCCTGTTCCCACAATGCCGAATCTGATTTTTGAATTATTCATTGTTATTCTCCTGACTGTGTATCAAAAATACTTTTCAGCGTAATTTTTTATGATTTCTTTTGACTCAATAACTTTTTCAGGGTCTTTGTCCTGAGCGTGACCTGAGTTTTCATAAATAAGGAAATCATTTTTAACCCCTTTTTCACTGAGCAGATTCACAAATTCAACTGCGTGTTCAAAGGGTACAAGTTCATCATTTCTGCCGTGGAAAACGGCTGTGGGGACGCAATTTGCTGTTACATACTGCATTGGTGAAATCTTTTTAAGAGCTGTCTGCTGTGCATCACAAAGCAGATTTTCTTTGTTTATTTTTACACCGCAGCAGGCAGAAAGAACACCGTATTTCCAATCTTCAAATTCACCTGAAATACCTAAGAGAAAGTCAGGTCTTTCCATATTTACGGGAGGGCAGTATGCACAGACCGCAACAGGCATAACAGGAGATTCAGAGAATCTTGTGTAAGCATACATCAGTGCAAGATGAGCACCTGCAGAACCCCCCGAAAGAAGCAGTTTCTTTGCATTGTATCCGTTTTCAGCCAGAACATTTTTCACCGTTGTGAGAGCCGAAGTAATGTCATCAAGTTCATCATATACTGTTATATTACTGTCAACATAACGGTAATTCATTGTTGCACTTATGTATCCGAGTGATGCGAAATGTTCGCAATCGGGGTGATGCACAGATTTGTCTGCACTTGTCCAGCCTCCGCCGTGTATATAGAATATGATACCTGAATCTTTTCTGACCTTTTCGGGTATAAAAATGTCAACTCTGTGTCTTTCGTGATTTCCGTAAGGAATATCTTTGATTACCATAATTATTCACCGAGAAAAACTTCTTTGATTGCTTCAAGATAGCCGTAGCCGTAAAGGTCGTCGGGCTGAAGATAGCTTGTTTCTGTCCATTCATTCCAGCTGTTGACTGTGATAAAAGGAGCTTTCATAATGCCTTTTTTCATAGAATCATCGGCAAGTGCTTTGATTTTTTCACAGGCTGCTTTGAAATTTTCGGGAGTATTGTTTTCCACCACTCCGGGGACAAATTCATTGAATCTTACGTTGTTATCCCAACCTACGGAAAGACTCGGATAATATGAAACATTGAGTGTTGGAGCAATTTTATTGTATTCTGCAATATAGCTGTCGCAGATATCATTGAAATCTCCGTCAAAGTCTGTTATTCCGCCCCAGCTGTAGTTTGTTACGGCATCAATACCGAGGAAATCATACATCTGAGAAGAAATGACACCTTTCTGTGAATCATCATCACGAAGCCAGTTGAAGACACGGTCTCTCCAATGTACAACCTGAAAATGAAGGTCTTTGAAGCCTGCCGCAACAGTTTTTCTGCGGAATTCATCAAGTCCTTTTTTGCATTCATCACTTGTACCGAATGAGCGTATAAAATTGTCAATATCAAAAATCATATAAACGGGACAGCCGTCAATACAGTAGTAGTTTTCTTTTTTGAAATACTTTTCGATTGTTCTGTCACAGATATCTGAAAATATTTCGGGAGTTACAACACCTGACCAGATAACCGTGTCGAGGTCTTTGTCTGAATTTCTCTTGTCCCAGAGATGTGTAGCGTTGTGATTTGCCCACATAAGGCAGAATTTCATATCTGTGTTGTTTCTTGCTTTCAGGAAACCGTCATTAAGGCAGTTTTCAAGGAAAGGTCTGTTATCATACCAGTACCAGTCATAAATGAAAACATTTACACCGTGCTCAACAGCGCAGGCAATCTGCATTTCCATAACTCTGCTGTCAGCTTCATTCACATATCCCCAGGTGGGTATTCTGGGCCATCTGCAGCCTTTGTATCCTCGGTTTGTCATAGCTTTTACAGTCTGCCATTCACCGTAACCCTCGGGCCAGAAAATACGTGTTCTCGGTTCGTCACCTGTGTAGGACGGCCAGATAAATGCCGCAATGTCATAGTTTTTCATTATGAATCCTCCTTGTATGAATGATAATCAGAAATAGCTCAGAAAATGTGGGCTGATGCTTTTTATAATAATTGTCTTTGCTTTTTGTGAGAGTGTTTCTACGTATTTATCAGGTCTTAAAAGTCGGTGAAAATTTTTAATAATGCCGATAAGTGCAACAGAAAAAATCAGACAAAGTGCTGTCACAAAAACAAAAGACCAATCAAAATCGGTAAAAATTCCGCTTACAGCAACAAATGTGATAAGCGTAAGAAATAAGCTGACGGGAACTGCAAAAAGTGTGATAAAAAGAGAAAGAAACTTCTGCACAGTTTTGTTTTCAAAACAAAGTTCTGTTTTTACTTTTTCCTTTACCGAGAGAGTGCTGAAAACAACAATGTCGTGAAGTGAAAAGCAATGTCTTTCAACAGTAAGTTCTTTCATAAACTTATTTGGAATAACATGCATTGTATAATCGAAATAAAATCCGGGATGAAAATAATTGACCATACCCCTGATACTGTTTTTACCCTTGTATCTGAGCATTTTTATGTGCTGACAAAGAGATATTTCTTCAGCATTTTTTATGTATAACTCATCAGCAGCACACTCAAAGGTGAGGACGCTGTTTGCTTTGCATAACAGCTCTTCTGTGCCGTTTATAACAACAAGGTCTGATGATGTGTTGTTTTTAAGTTTCATAAATAATCACCTTATGATTATTATATCATATCGTTTTTGCTTTTTCAATAAACAGTTAAATCCGGGACATTGCTGCCCCGGATTTTTTTATGTATTGAAATCAACTGTTTTCTGTTTTATTATTCTCATCTGCAAAATTGAGAATTGATGCCATAATTATCTCGTAACCTGCTTTTATTGTTTCGGGTTCAAGACGGTCATAGCTGTCTCGTCTGTTATGGTAGTAATCAGCAGGGGCAGGATCCATAGCTGCAAGGCAGGTTGCTGAAATACCCTCCTGAGAGAATGCCGCAGCATCAGATGAGCCGAAGAAGACATTTGCAAATTCAACTCCGTCGTAGCCGAGCTCTTTTGCCGAATCCATAACAAGACGGCAGAATTTCGGGTTATGTTTTACTGTGCCTGACATATCTCTGTTATAAACATTCATAAAGTCAAAATCGGCAAGAGTATCAACACAAAGCACTGATGTCTCAACGCCTGAATTTACGTAATCGTTATAATGATCCTTTGCAAACTGCTTTGCACCTCTGAGACCTGCTTCTTCACCGTCTGTTATCATTGCAACGACTTCTGTATTTTCAAATCTTATTCCTGCTTCATCAAGCATCTTGAGTGCAGTTGCGGCGGCAAGTGTGCCTGTCAGGTTATCATTTGCACCGGGTACAACACGTTTGAAGTCAATGAAAAGATAAAGAGTTATCATATTGAGAAGTGTAAACAGATGGAAAAGATACCCTTTATCCGCAACAAACTTAGTTAATCTGTTATTTTTGCCTGCAAGCTCTGCAATGACGGAAAATGATGACATAACGGCTGATGCAATAAGAGAAACTATTGTGCCTGCCATAAGGGGAGTCATACCCCAACCGTTTCCGTAATATGTATGTCTGCATTCGTATGCGGAGTCAATATGACCGTTAATGACAATACGCTTTTTTGTTTCTCCTGCAGCTTTTCTTGTTGCAATCAGGTTGTGTCCCGTTACTTTTTTGTAAAGCACGTCTGTAAATTGCTTGTAAAGGAGGAATTCAAAAGCTGTCACAGTAAGACTTCCCACTGTTGCTGCGCTGACAATTGCGTGAGGCACAATTTTCTTTGATGCAAGACCTGCAAGTATACCCAATTTCTGCGGCTTTGCAAATTTAAGCAGACTGCCTGCACCGATAGCACCGATAGTTACTGCACTTATTGTTTTTGTGAAGTGCTGAAATGCTTTGGGTGCCATTTTGTATGTTTCATAATGAGTTTCATCGGCATATTTTTCAAGGTCTTCACGAAGAAGTTCCATTGCTTTGAAAGCTTCTGGGCTTGCAGATTCTCTTCCGCCGATTTTTTCTATTATTTCGGTGATTTTTTCTACAGAGTAATCAACATTGTTTCTGATAATATTTTTATCAAAATCTGCAAATTTCATACTATCGCCTCTTTATGATTTATAAGGCTATTTTATTTTTTTGCAGATAAGATATCAATACATAGGCGTAATCTTTAATTTTAAATTTACCATATATTAAATTTTTGTTCATAATACACAGAGTTTTTGTGTATAAAAAATGATTAACAGTATTAATTGAATAATAAAAAACACATAATATGTTAATAAACTGTTGAAAATATGAATTTTTTGTGATATAATTTTTTCTATAATAATCTATGTGGGGTGTTCACAATGTCAAAATGGATTGATAATAAAACTGTAATTATAACAGGTGCATCAAGCGGTATCGGTAAAATGCTTGCAGAAAGACTTATGAAAGAGCACAACTGTAAGGTTATCGGTGTTGCCAGAAGTGAAAAGAAAATGGTAGCTTTTGTTGAAGAACTCGGTGATTATGCAAAGCTGTTTTCATATAAGCTTTTTGACGTTTCAAGTTATGACAACTGGCAGAGCTTTCACGATTGGCTTGTTGAAAACGATATAAAGCCTGATGTTCTTATCAATAATGCGGGTGTTCTCCCCAGATTTGATCGTCTTATGAACTATACAAAAGAAGAAATTGATGAGTCAATCAATATCGACTTCTATTCAGCAGCATATTCTTCAAAAATTATGCTTCCTCTTCTTATGAAGAGTTCAACACCTGCAATCATCAATGTCGCATCATCTGCTGCACTTATGGCTCTTGGCGGTACATCAATGTATTCTGCAAGTAAGGCTGCTGTTAAAGGTCTTACAGAGGCTATGAGAGAAGAACTCCGTGGCGAAGCTTACATCGGTCTGGTATGTCCCGGTTTCACAAAGACAGATATTTTCAGAAATCAGGGCGAAACAAACGGTATGGACCTTATCAATATGGTTTCAACTCCCTGTGATAAGGCTGTTAACACAATTCTCAGAGGTATTCTTCATAAGAAGTCATACATAGTTGTCGGTTTCGACGGCAATGCAATGGGTAGATTCAACCGTATGATGCCTGTTCAGGGCTCAAGACTTTTCAGCTCGGTTATCAAAGCATTCAAGATTGACCTTTTCGCATCAACATTCGGTTACGAAAAGAAAGGCGATAAAAAATAAGCGTTAAATAATTAAAAGTCAGGAAATTGGTTGTTTCCTGACTTTTTTTTGTTTAAGGAAACTACGTATAGTGAACTGTCTGAATTTGTATGGAATTGTTAATGTTGTTTTTTACTTAAGCAGTTTCATCATATATCCGCCGAGTGTGTAAGTGTGTTCATTTTCTCTTACAGTTCTGGGAGGATAATCTGTTGTTATAATATGAGAACCGCATACTTCAGTATATTTATATCTTTCATCGCTGAAAGAGGGATAACTGTCTGCTCTTGTTCTTACCATAAGATTTTTTTCATCAATGGTTTTATTTTTGTTTGCTGCGGCACTTTTCGGTTTGTTGGCAAGGATAAATGAAGCATAGGACTTATCAATATCTGTGATGTCTAGCATAGGGAACATTGCCTGAGTGGAAATTGTTTCATCAATTGCTATGTATTCGGGGGTAACATCGCAGGTGTGCATAAGAACAATGATTTTGCCCTTTGCTGATTCGAGTGTTGGCCAGGCATCATGCATTCTCATTTCTTCAAGGCTTGCGTATTCACCCTTTGCGTCCTGAGGTGTCAGCAATCTGTCACCTAGAATAGTTTTGACTTCGTTATCAAGTGCCAATGCATAGTCAAGCGTAAAGCTTTTAAGATTATTTACGGGCGGAACAAAGCTTTTTGGTTCAATAAGCAAGTATACGGGCAGATGGTCGGGATTATTGTCAGACCACAAAGCGATTTCTTCAAGAGCTTTTGAAAAATCGTAGGCACTTGAAACACTTTCTATCAGCGGAATGTGGGAAACAACAAAACTGATATCATCGCCTTTGACTGCAGTTTCAATGTCAAGTTCAATATTTCTTATGCCGTGTTCCAACTGCTGAGTTAAAGTGTCCATTTCAAAATCTGTCTTATCTGTAACAGCACCGAAAGTAATGAAACTGAGTATCTTCATCAGCATTCTGTTAGGAAGTGTTTCTGTCATCTGATAGCTGTTATGAGTACCGATTACAGCAATTTCGTTGATTTTTACATTCTGTGAATATGCTTCTTCAATGTTAAAATCAGCAAGTTTCTGTTCATCGCAGGGGACGTAAGAATCAGTGTAATACTCATTTCTGAGATATTCAAGATGATTTTCCTGGTATTCAATATTTTTCTTTGTCTGAGCAGCTCCTGCAATACAGGTGGACGCAAACAGCACACCAAGAAGCACCGCAGGACACAGCAGAATAATCAGAATAACTTTCAAAATTCGCTTTTTCTTTGCTTTTTCCATTTATTTTTCTCTCCGATAGCTTAATTTGCATACGAGAATTATATAATATTCGGATTAATATATCAATTAAGAAAAAATGAATTTTATAATTACTCTGACTTTTTGATACAGATGAGCTTTGTTACAAAATCTTATTTTGTGTAAGATATTTTCTTTTTTTACGGCGGACACGGTTTATATGTCGTTCAAAGTCACCGTTTGCAATAAGTTCTGCAAGCACAATCTGAATATATGTAGGTACTGTGCAGGAATAAAAGCCGAGTCTTTCTTCAAATTCTTTCGCAAGTTTTTTCGGCAGAACCATATATCCTACGCGCAAGGATGATGACACCGTTTTTGAAAAAGTGTTCATATATATAACATTATCCTTTGAAGAATGGCAGAAAAGCGTTTCTTCTGTCTTTTTTGAAACGGAGAATTCCGATTCAAAATCATCTTCAATTATAAAACGTTCACCTTTTTCAGCCCATTTCAGGTATTCGTGCCTTTTTGAAGCAGATGCCGTTACACCGCTGGGATAACTTCTGTAGGGAGATATGTGCAGAACATCTGCAGAGCAGTTTTTCAGCGCAGAGCTTTCAATACCGTTCTGAGAAAGAGTCAGTTTCTGAATATTTACGTTTGACAATGTGTAAACCTGCTCAATCTTGTTATATGACGGATTTTCAATGCCGTAAGTAAGATTTCTGCCAAGCAGATCAATAATCAGGTTATAAAGATATTCTGAACCTGAACCAATGATAATCTGGCTTACATCAGCAACGATTCCTCGGCTTTGTGCAAGATAAATCTGAATTGCTTTTCTCAGCTCAATACAGCCTGAATTAGGGGAGCGCACAAGAATTCCTTCACCCATCATACCAATAACTTTTCTCATTGTTTTTGCAAGAACAGAAAACGGAAATTCATCGTCACTTTCTATGATGTGGGAAGTTTCTGCAAAGATATCGAATTTGTTCTGTGTAACGGGCACAAATCCGTCTTCGGAGCAAAAAACAACAAAATATCCGCTTCTTTCCTTAGACTCAATATAGCCCTCGTCACGCAGAAGGTCATATGCGTGTTCAACGGTAATTGTGCTCACACCCGTTTCAGTAGCAACGGTGCGTTTAGAGGTGAGTTTGCTTCCGAATGCATATACACCGTCAGTAATATCTTTTCTCAACTGATTATATAATTGCAGATATGCAGGAGTTGATAATTTTTCATCAATTATGTATTTCATCTGGTTATATAAAAATCTCCTTTTCTGACTATTTTTATATCATCAGATATATTGTATACTGTTCTCAAAACAGATTCAAGAGGAATTTTTATAAATTCGGAAGAGGGTTTAGTATGAAAACTAAAAATACAACACAAAAAATTGTTCTGGCGGCAATGTTTGTCGCACTTGTCTACGTGGCAACAAAGGTTATACAAATATCGTCACCGCTTAATGGATATATGAATTTAGGTGACAGCGTTGTGCTTGTTGCAGGCTGGATGCTCTCACCCTTATATGGATTTCTTGCGGCAGGTTTAGGGTCAGCACTTGCAGATTTGTTTTCGGAATATGCATTTTATGCTCCCGTAACCTTTGCTATAAAAGGACTTATGGCTCTTGCTGCATGGTACATATATAAAGTTCTCAATAAGAGAATAAAAAGCTCAGCTTCACGCATAATAAGCGGTTTTGTTGCTGAACTCATAATGATTCTCGGTTATTACCTCTTTGAAGGCATAATGTATGGCTTTGGAGCTTCACTTGTGAATATACCAGCAAACGCAATTCAGGGTGTAGCAGGACTCATTCTCGGCTTCTTGCTTATTAAAGTTTTTGAAAAAACAAAAATCAATTTTCAGTAAAATATAAGAAAAAGAAGCAGGTCAGGTGACCTGCTTCTTTGCTTGGTGGAGACGGAGATGAGTAAACTGTTTTTCACTTCCGAAATTCAATACAAGAAATTTTTTTCTTTCTTTTTCTTTGATGAATAAACAGTAACTTTGATAGTATCAAGTATCGCTGTTTTCTTCACGCTCCTCACCCTCTCAGGCTTCAAATTCTTTGCTTTTACAAAAAAATAAAACCGATACATAAATGTATCGGTTTTCTGGCGGAGAGCAAGGGATTCGAACCCTCGAAACCGTTTTAGCGGTTTACACGATTTCCAGTCGTGCTCCTTCGACCAACTCGGACAACTCTCCATATGTGCATATTCATTCGACGCTTGTATATTATATATTACACTATAAAAAAAATCAACCCCTAAATTGATAATTTTTAGTTTTCGAAAATTCCTTCACGGAAAAACACTATTGACAAACAGGTTTTGTTGAATTATAATTAATTGCAAGTGAAAAGCAATTTTTAATTAAATAATATGGGGGCGTAGCTCAGCTGGGAGAGCGCTTGAATGGCATTCAAGAGGTCAAGAGTTCGATCCTCTCCGTCTCCACCAAAAGCCTTGAAACACCTGATGTTTCAAGGCTTTTTTCTGTTTTTCAGATAAATGTATGACCTCTTGATTTTTCGGTAATTTTGAGATATCAAACAGCGGAAACAGTGTTATATTCTTAATATTGAATAACAAAACTCCGAGGCTTTTACCTCGGAGTTTTTTAATGAATGTTTTGTTTGTGAGTGTGCTATTAAACAGTATCGATTAACAAAATCAGTTATCGATGTTTTTCTCGATGAACTCAACTACGTCTTTAACTGTCTTGAATTTTTTAATCTGTGAGTTAGGAATTTCAATATCGAATTCGTCTTCAATAGCACAGATAAGCTGGATTTTTGCAAGAGAAGAAACATTAAGTGTTTTGTCAATTCGTGTTTTTTCAGTGAATTCGACATTTGTAAGTCCTGTTACTTCTGTGAATATTTTTTCTATGCGGTTAATCATGTTATTCCTCTTTCTTATTTACTGTATTCTTCTGTGAGTGCTTTGAAATTAACTTTACCCATAGCTGTTTTGGGAAGCTCTGCTTTGAAAATGATTTCTTTGGGCATAGCAAAATCGGCTACATTTTTTTCGCAGATTTCTAAAATTTCTTTACGAATCTTTTCAAGGTCTCCGTCCATATCTGAAGGTTGAACAACAGCTACTATGCGCTGTGTGCTGTCTCTTCTTGCTGAAACACCTATAACACATGATGTGATTACTGAATCGCACTGATTGATTACATTTTCAATCTGAGAGGGGTAAACATTGTTGCCTGCTATAATAATCATACGTGAACTTCTTTGACGATAGTAAAAATAGCCATCTTCATCAAGACATCCGATATCTCCTGTATGAAGCCATACTAATCCGTCATCATGAAGCTGAAGTGCATGTGCTGTTTCCTCTTCGTTTTTATAGTAACCCTTCATAAGAGTGGGTCCATTTATACAAAGTTCTCCGTCAACTCCGGCAGGAACTTCATCGTGCGTGCCTAAAGCAACGATTTTGAATTTGTTATCAGCAAGAGGAATACCTGTGCTGCCTTCTTTCATATTGAAGAATGGGTTGATACATACACAGGAAACACTTTCTGTGAGACCATATGCATCCATAATGCGCGCCTTACAGTTGCCTTTTTCAAGGTATTTGTTCATTTTCTGGAGCAATTTGTTATCGCATTTATCTCCACCGACAGCAATCATTTCAATGAATGACAGATCATTTTTTTCAATCTCTTCTGTTCTTACCAATGCGGCAAACAGAGCGGGAACAGCATAAATGTAATTTATTTTTTTCTTGAAAATAAGTTTTGCGCAGGCAACATAGTCAAATTTAGGAACAAGCACAAGGTGACATCCGAAAGATAACATAACGTGAATGCACATTGCTAAGCCGAAACCATGGAAAACCGGCATAAGGGCTAATACTTTTTTGCCTGCAGTATCTTTTGTATCATAAGGTTTAATTTCTGAGGATTGCACAGCCATGGCATTGAAAGCAAAGTTCTGAAGCATAACGCCTTTGGGAAGTCCTGTAGTACCGCCACTATAAAGAATGATGGCAACATCTTCACCTTTACCGTTATCAGGTGGTAATTCTATTGAACTTTTTCTTCCTTTTGCTAAAAAATCGTTCCACTTTATTATTTTGTGATCAGGGTTATACTCTAAATTTGATTTATTTATCATCTTGTAGAGATATTTTTTATAGAACGGTAATGCATCAGCGATGCTTCCGATAATCATAAGAGGTCGTTTGTTGTTCCAAGAAATATCGCGGAATTTGTTATATAAAATATCAAATGTAAGAACAGCAACGCTGTCTACTTTTTCGATAAGTAATTGAGTTTCTACAGGTGAAAGAAGGGGATGAATCATATTTGCAATGGCACCAATGCGATTAATGGCATACACCATACATAATGCTTGAGGGGTATTGGGCGCAACAACAGAAACATAATCTCCTTTTTTTATTCCTGATGCTAAAAGTGATTTTGCAACCAATTCTATCTGTTCGATCATTTTGGAAAAAGAAATTTTCTTATCCTCAAACTCCAACGCTGTATAGTCAGGATGCTTTTTTGCAACATCGTTTAACATTGCAAACATAGAGTAGTCAGGATATTCAGATATAAAATTATCTTTTCCGTGATGTTTACTCCAAATACCGGGTGTTCTTTGCATATTTTTCAACCTCATAGTAATTTTATTTAATTTACATTTTAGCACACAAAAGTTTTTTTTTCAAGTGCATTTTCAATCTTATTAAATATTTCAGTTTTACTTATATAAAATGTTTATTATATTATTCGTTCTTGACTTATAGTGATATTATAAGCTATAATTAAAATAGAGTAACTGGAATTCAAAACAGATATCCGGAGGCAATATAATGGAGTTTAATTTAACCTCTTCTCAAAAAATATTTTATACAAAAAACTTTGATGATAGTATATGGACTCAAGGTGTACTGCAGGTATTTCCTCAGGTTTACAGTTATAGAGAGCTCAATGACGCTTTTAATAAATTGGTTAAGTATAACGAAAGTCTGCTTATCAACATTAAAGAAAAAGACGGACAGCCTATAGCTGATCTGGGTGAATTCAGCTATACTGAGTATCCTTATTTTGAATGTGAAAGTCAGAAGGATGCTATTGACTATTTCAGAAAGTTCTTAAAAACTCCAATAAAAATAAATCAGAGATTAGTAAACTGTATTGTTTTCAGAACTCCGAATTCTTCCGGTATAATGGTAAATGCACATCATATAATAGTCGATGCTTTCAGCGCTTTTGTAATGGCAAAACGTATTGAAAGTTATCTTAACAAAACTGAAGAAAGTATGCCTCCATATCAGAGTTATGAAGATTATATCGGTAGTGAAATCAAATATAAAAATTCAAAAAGATATTTAACTGACCGTAATTTTTGGCTCAAAGAATTTGAAACAAATCCTGTTACTAAAATTTTCCCTTCAACAAGCGAAAACTTCAATTACAAGGCTGCTGATATGGATTTGTTGTTCCCTGAAGCTTTGTTTGAGGAAATAAAAAGAGTTTGTGATTTTAGTGATGTGTCTATAGGTAGTTTTCTGAATGCGGTTTATGCAACTTATATACATAAAAAATATGATATAACAAACTTTTCACTGGGCGTTCCTGTACTTAATCGTACAACACCGGCTGAACTTAACACGGTGGGACTTTATATGAATATTGTGCCTCTTGTGTTAAATCTGGATCTGTCAAAAAGTTTTCTTGAGAATGCTCAAAAAATTGATGATTCACAGATGAATCTTTTGCGTCATCAGAGATTTTCGCAAAATGATATTAAGGAGTTGTTAACCGGCAGAGGTTATGATCAGCTTTTTGACATAGGAGCGGATTATGAAGATCTTGAATCGGCTGACGGATATGAAGCTGTGCTTTATTATAGTGAAGCAATTTCAGTTCCTATGGAGATTCATTTTTTCAATACGAACGATAAAAACCGAAAGATTAAAATCCGCTACAGAACATCTATGTTCACCGAAAAAGAAATTCAGACTATGATGAACTCTATCATTGCCATAGCTGAAGATGCGGTATCTTATCCCAACAAAAAACTGGGTGGACTCAGAATGGTTTCAGATAATGATCTGAAAATGCTCAAGAGTTTCAACAACACAGACCATAAATACACCATTCCCTCAGATTCCACACTTTACAGTCTTTTTGAAAAGACTGTTGAAGATAACACAAATAAAATATGCCTTAAAACTGCTGAAAGAGATATGACTTTCGGTGAGATTCTTGCTGTTTCAGAGAATCTTGATTCTGAGATAAGAAATATTACAGATAACAAGAAATCGGTTATTGCTGTTATTGCAGAGCGTTCACCTGAAATGTATTGTGCTGTTTACGGCATTATCAGAGGCGGAAATGCATACTTACCCATAGACCCGAATTATCCGTCTGACAGAATTGAATATATTCTCAGCAACAGTAATGCTGCTGCAGTTGTATGTCAGGAAAAATTCAATCATCTTGCAGGAAAAGTACCTTGCATCAATATGACTGATTTTATCAAAAACACAAAGAAAGCAGAAAATGTATTGCCCTGCTGTGCTGATAAAAATGACACAGCTTATGTTATCTATACATCAGGCTCAACAGGTAACCCCAAGGGTGCAAAAGTCAGCCATAAATCTGCCGTAAACAGAATAATGTGGATGCACGATAAATATCCTCTTGGCGCAGAAGATGTAATACTTCAGAAAACACCCTACACATTTGATGTTTCTGTATGGGAACTTTTCTGGTGGGGAATGGTTGGCGGCTCACTTGCAGCATCAAGACCTGATGAACATTTCCTGCCTGATAAAATTCTTTCTGAAACACAGAAAAACAAGGTCACTCACATTCACTTTGTTCCCTCTGTTTTTGAAATTTTCCTCAATTACCTTGAATCACATAAAGATGAAATTGAAAAATTCTCATCTGTAAAATATGTATTCCTTTCAGGTGAAGCTCTGTCTGCTTCACTCGTACAGAGATTTTTCAGACTTTATGATTTCAATAAAGTCACTCTTCACAATCTTTATGGTCCCACAGAATGTGCTGTTGACGTAACATATTATGATTGCAGACCTGAAGATACAGACCCAATACCTATCGGTAAACCCATTTACAACACTCAGATGCACGTTGTTGATAAATATATGAACCTTGTTCCCGTTGGTGTACAGGGTGAGCTTTGCATTGCAGGTATGAATGTAGGTCAGGGATATCTTAACAACGAATCACTCACAAACGAAAAATTCATAGACAACCCCTTTGGTGACGGCAAACTGTATAAAACAGGTGACCTCGGATATTGGGAAGAAGACGGAAATATTATCTTTATAGGCAGAAATGACTTCCAGGTAAAAATCCACGGTCAGAGAATTGAGCTTGGTGAAATTGAAAATGCTGTTTCATCAGTTGAAGGAATTACTCTCTCTGTTGCTGTTGTCCGTGAAGACAGACAAGGCAGACAGTTTATCTGCGTTTTCTACACCGGTGAAGAAAAATCTGCAAAGGTAATCAAGGAAAATATTTCAGGAAGTCTTCCGAAATATATGATTCCCAATGTTTTTGTTTATCTCTCTGAAATTCCTCTTACCTCAAGCGGTAAGATTGACAGGAAATCATTGCCCTTTGTTGATCTTGAAAATATAGAAACAACTTCTGAATATACAGCTCCTGAAACTGAAAGGGAAAAAGTTCTTTCTGAGTGTATATCTGTTGTCCTCGGTATTGAAAAAATGAGTATGTCTGACAATTTCTTTGATATCGGCGGTGACTCCATAAAGGCTATTTATCTTGTTTCCGAGCTGGAGGAAGCAGGCTACGAGATTCACGTTGCAGATATAATGCAGAACGATACTCTTTTGGATATCGCAGCATCAATGAAATCTACAGATGCAAAAGCTGTGTATGAGCAGAATGAGGTAAACGGATTCATTCCCTACAGCCCGATTATGCGTACCTTCATTAAGGAAAACGGCACAATACCTAAGGATTTTGTTCATAACTGTGTAATCGCCGCAGACTGTGATGCAGATACGGCAAGAAAAGCTTTTGATGTCATTGTTGCTCGTCACGATATGTTAAGAGGCACTTTAAGTGACAATGGTATAGAAATACATTCTGCAGCAGAAAGAGATGCATATTCCTTTGAGCAGGCAGATATTGCCGATACAAATGAAGCAATAAATTATTTAAGCAGAAGAAGTGTAGAGGGAGATAATCTTGTAAATGTTGTGTTCTGCACAACAGAAGAAGGAAACCTTATCGCGATAACTGTACATCACTTCCTTATCGACCTTGTGTCATGGGAAATTCTTATGAAGGATTTCAAAATGGCAGTTGAACAGATTAAGAAGGGGGAAGAAATTACACTTCCTGCGAAAACAGCATCCTTCATACAGTGGAGCGAAGAGCTTGACAGCTATGCAAAGACAATTGCTGATGAAATCAGAAACTACTGGAAGAATATCGACAGCAGACTTGACAGTGCAATGCCTCTTTGTTCAGAAAATGACAAAGAGAACGAAGCAGAACTTTACAGCCACACCTTCAGTAAGGCGTTTTCGGATAAGATCATAAACGATGCTAATACCGCCTACGGAACAAGAGCAAACGAGATTCTTCTTACAGCACTCGGTCTTGCCGCAAGCAGAATTACAAACGGTTCAGTAGGCATAATTGTTGAAGGTTATGGCAGAACAGAGCTTCAAAAACCCATATCACTTGACCGTACAGTAGGCTGGTTTACTACCTGTTATCCCGTTGTGTTTGAAAAAGACGCAGATGAGACAGAATCACTTACTGAAACAAAGGAAACAATGAGAAGAATACCGAAAACCGGTATTGACTATCTTCTTTTAAGAGAGGGTTTCCATAAAAATACGGATATCATATTCAACTACTACCGTAATGAGGCTAATGATGATGAAAATGAGCTTGTGTCCTTTAATTCAGGTACAGCAGGTTTCAGCGGAAAAAGCAGTGTTGATTGCTCTGTTATAAACGGTATCCTTGCTGTAAATGTTGTTGTGCCGAAGTGCAGACATGAGAAAAATCTTGCACAAAGGCTCACAGAAGAATTCGTAAGATATACAGAAAAACTTGTCAGCATATGTACAGCAAGTGATGAAGTGGTAAAAACTCGTTCAGATTTTTCTGACAGCGAACTTACTGAAGAAGAGTTTAATGAGTTAAAAGATTTATTTGATTGGACAGATATTGATGAAGAATAACAACATTAAGGATATATACGGTCTGACTCCTATGCAGGAGGGGATTTATGCCCAGTATTTCCGTAACCCCGAGACAAAGACCTATCGCCTGCAGAGTATTTGCAGAATCAGCAGAGCGGCAGATCTTGGTATGCTCGGAAAGAGTGTTGAATTGCTTTCAGTCAGACATGAGGTCCTTAAAACAGCTTTTACTGCCCTTAAATCAACAGGAGCAATAAAGCAAGTTATCCTTGAAAACAGAAAACCGGAATTCAGAATCAGAGAAAAGAATGAGCCTTTCTCACAAAATCTGCTTGATGAGATTGTTGCTGAAGAGGATAAAAGATCATTTGATTTACAGAGAGATTCTCTTTTCAGAGTAATCATCATTGATTTCAGTGATGAACGTTTTATGCTTACATTTAGTCATCACATCATTATTGACGGTTGGTGTCTTCCTGTAATCATCAGTGATTTACAGAAATATTACGGCAAGCTTGTAGCGGGAATCAGTGCAGAATCACTTACAGATGAAATCAGAAAAGAGGTTTCTTCCAATACCTCCTATGCAGATTATGTAGGCTGGCTTAAGAGCTGTGATAAAAATGCTGTTTCCGAATACTGGAAGAATCTTCTTTCAGACAGTACTGTTTCTCATATCTTCGGCAAGGAGAAGAAAGATAACAGTAAAAATGAAGAAATTGTTACCTTCTTAACACCGCTTGATGAGGTCGTGTCAAGGAATATTGAGCGCTTTGCAAAGGAAAACAGAATTTCGCTCAATACTGTTTTCGAGAGTGCCTTCAGTATTGCATTACAGAAATATTCAGGCAGTGAAGAGGTAGTTTTTGACAAAGTAATCTCCGGCAGAAGTATACCTTTGAGAAATATTGATAAGACAGTAGGTCTCTTCATAAACACAGTACCTGTAAGAATCAGTGCAGATGAAGAAACGACTCTTGCAGATACAGTAAAAGAAATACAGAAGCAGACAGCATATACAGACATCAACGGCATATTACCTCTTGCAGATGTATACAAAGCGGGCAGTATTGACAGTAAAATGATTGACGCACTGTTTGTCTTTGAAAACTATTACACCGGAGACGGAACTGAAATAACTGATGGTGCACTTGCACTTGAGGTTGTTTCCTTCAAAGAACAAACGGAGTTTAACCTTACAGTTACCGTTCTTAAGGACAGTAACGGTTATGCGGTAAGAACATCCTATGCAAAAGAGATGTATACAGAAAGAGAAATTACTGAATTTATCAGAGGATATATCTCGATTCTGGAAGTATCCCTTGAAGCAGACAGAAAAATCAAGGATATTTCTGTAACGGATACAGCACTCCTTGATTCATTTAACGAAACCGCACATAACTATGACATACCCGAAGCATCAACACTCTTCAGTCTCTTTGAAAAGACCGCAAGAGCAAACAGCGGCAAGGTATGTATTAAGGCAGGTTGCAAGGAAGTAACATTCGGAGAGTTTCTCGGTATTTCGGAAATGCTCGACGCAGAGATAAGAAAAATTTCAGACGGCAGAAAAAGCGTAGTTGCAGTTATTTCAGAGCGCTCGGTAGAAATGTATGCTGCAGTTTACGGAATAATCCGAGGAGGCAACGCATACCTGCCTATCGATCCTGATTATCCTCAGGAGAGAATAGATTATATTCTTGAAAACAGTAACGCAGCAGCTGTTGTTGCACAGGGGAAATTTATATCAAAAGCAGGGGACAGACCTTGCATTGATATGACGGAATTTATTAAAAATGCAGAAACTGTTAATTCAGTCATTCCCTATTGTGCAGCCGAAGAAAATGACACAGCTTATGTGATTTACACCTCAGGCTCAACAGGAGCACCAAAGGGTGCAAGAGTAAGCCATAAGTCAGCGGTTAACAGAATCCTCTGGATGCATGACAAGTATCCGCTTTATGAAAATGGGGTAATCCTGCAGAAAACCCCATACACCTTCGACGTGTCGGTATGGGAGCTTTTCTGGTGGGGAATGTGCGGAGGATGTCTTTCGGCATCCGCTCCCGGTGAGCATTTCCTTCCCGTAAAGATACTCGAAGAGACAGAAAAGAACAGTGTAACCCATCTTCACTTTGTACCTTCTGTGTTTGAGATATTCCTCAATTATCTTGAAAGGCACAGAGAAGAGATTTACAAGTTTGAAACAGTTAAATATGTGTTTCTTTCAGGTGAAGCACTTTCAGCAAATCTCGTGCAGAGATTCTATAATCTTTATGATTGCAGTAAAGTAAGCCTCCATAACCTATACGGACCTACGGAGTGTGCCGTTGATGTAACATATTACGACTGTGCGCCGACAGATGCAGATCCGGTACCCATCGGCAAGCCTATCTACAATACACATATGCATATTCTTGATAAGTATCTTAATCCTGTACCCGCAGGAGTAACAGGTGAACTTTGCATTGCAGGTGCTAATGTAGGACAGGGTTATCTTAATAATCCGGAGCTTACAGCGGAAAAATTCATTGACAATCCCTTCGGAGAAGGAAAGCTCTACAGAACGGGTGATCTTGCATACTGGCGTGAGGATGGAAATATTATCTTCTGTGGAAGAATTGATGCCCAGATAAAGCTTAACGGACAGAGAATTGAGCTTGGCGAAATCGAGTCAGTTATCAGCGGTATCGATGGTGTATCTTCGGTGGCAGTAACAGTTAAAAATGTCAGCGAAAAAGACGTTTTAGTTGCATTCTACACAGGTGAAATGACAGATGTATTCCGTATAAAGGAGATTTGTGCAGATAAGTTGCCGCGCTATATGATTCCTAATATATTTGTTCATCTTGAAAAGCTTCCTCTTAATCAGAGCGGTAAGCTTGACAGAAAAGCATTATCACTTGTTGAAATCGGAGCGGTGCAGAAAGAAGAATATGCTGCCCCTTTGAATGATACTGAAAGATTCATCTGTGACACCTTTGAAAAGGTTCTCGGAATTGAAGGTGTCGGAAGAAACAGCGATTTCTTTGAATTGGGCGGAACAAGCATTTCGATGATATCACTTCTTGGCGAAGAGGGATTTGAGGAGGTTTCTGCTGCTGAATTCATAAGCAATCCCACACCCGCAATGCTGTCTTACGTAATCGGTTCCAAAAAGAGAGTCACTCTGGAATATCTTGAGCCGTTGCATATATCCGACGATGCGGAGCGAGTTATGATACTGCTTCCCTTTGCCGGTGGCGGTGCAGAGGCTTACAGCAATTTTGTTTACTGTATGAAAAAATCACAAAAGGATATTGATATTTATTTTGTTCCTTTCCTGCACTCTTTGAAAGATTGTAAAAAGGTTGCTGAAGAAATTGCTACAGCACTTAATGATAAAAAAATATATATGTATTCTCATTGTGTAGGTTCTGCTCTTGCGTTGCAGATATTAAAGGCTCTGGCGGAAGAATGTGTGGAAGTGAATCATTATTTCGCAGGTGCAAGCATACCCCCCGCAATTGCCGTGAAAAAGAATATCTGGAATATCGTTCCTGACTCTGCAATCTGTGCAATTTTGAAAAAAGCCGGTGCTGATTTGGGAAAACTGCAGAGTGATAGAGCAGGAAAGCTTATTGATGCTTTCCGCAATGATACAGACTTCGCAAATACGGCATTTGCTGAATTTGAATGCAGAATAAATACTCCTCTCAGTGTAATTATCAGCAAAAAAGATATATTTACAACGAATTACCGCAATACCGAAAAGTGCTGGCTGAAATATTTTACTCAGGTAAAATCCGTAAGTTTTATAGAATCGGAAAGTCATTATTTTCAATCTGATAATGCTCAGACGCTTACGGAGATTATTCTTCGGTTAATTTGAAACGCATACTCGGACGAAAAAAACTGACTTCTCTTTTCAAGGGAAGTCAGTTTTGTTTTATTTGTCATCATTCTCCCGGTACAATCGTGCATTTTAACAACAGAAAAAACAGATGAATCAAACCAATAATCTGTTTGAATACATCTGTTTTTAATTTCAGTATAAAATAAACACTATTATGAGAAATAAAATACTTTTGAGCCGGGCATAGCCGCTGTCGGTTATCTTTTCTTCTTCTTTTTTTTATGTTTGCTGTTTTTAGCATTTTTCTTCATTTCAGCAGCAACACAGCTGTTGAATTTGCTTTCACAGAATTCATGAACCGTATTATAGAAATTCAGAATATGGTCAGAGAATTTTTTAATAACAAACAGTTCCAGAATACCAAGGATAACACCTATTATGCAAAAGATCTGGTAATGTTTCAGTCCGAACATAGTAGCAGGATCCGATCTTAAAAACTCGCTGAAAAAACGTGTAGAACTGTACAATATCATATAAATGGGGAATAATGTACCTTTGGTGGATTTCCTTCTGTAGTACAGAAGAAAAATAAAAATCAGTAAAGCCAGAGCAGTTTCAACAAGCTGGACCGGAAATTCTATTCGGTTGGTATCGTGATTGAACATACCTGAAGAAATTTCAATTCCGTTACAACAGCCACTGCAGAAACAACCTAATTTTGCAAAAAACAGTGCAAGCGGATAAGCAGGAGTGATCAGATCTGACTGTGTCAGAGGATTTATGAATAAGAGAAGAAAGAAAATATATAAAACTAAGGGGGCAAAATATAACAAACCGAAATAGTTTGCGTTTGTTTTGACCAAATTACCGAAATTGGAATTGAATGTAATGGGAATGCACTGAACCACTGAAATTATGAGTGTTTCTGAAAATAAAAAAACCTTTTTAATTTTTGCGATGTTTATTTTTTTCGACTTTGATATGTGGTTAAAGAGTAAAGCGAAAAGTCCGATTTCAAGTTGCTCTTTTTTTCTTTTATTAATGAAGTTAAAGAAAAACAGAGATAAGAGTGATACCAGACCGAATAAATCGTACATCAGAATCTCTGTTCCACCTAAATTAGGGTACATCAAAACACCAACTTTTTTTGAATTTTGAATATATTGTATCACAGACTGAAGTTTTAGTCAACAATCACATACTGCGAAAAAGAAAACAAGACTGCTTTTGCATATATCAGTGTTATTTTTCTCTTTACAAAAATATTGCACATATAAGATTTGTGTGCTAAGATAATATCGTAAACATATTATCTGAAACGGAGTATGATTCTATGACAACAAAAGAATATCTTGAACTTATTGACCGTGTCAACGAAAGCGGTAAATATAAAGCTGACTGGAAATCTCTTGCTCATCATAAAGTGCCGGATTGGTATATGCACGACAAATTAGGAGTATTCATTCATTGGGGAATTTACAGTGTGCCTGCATTCGGCTGCGAATGGTATTCCCGCGGTATGTACGACCGTAATGCACGTGATTTTCAACACCACCAAAAGACCTATGGTGAGCAGAATGTTTTCGGATATAAGGATTTTATCCCCATGTTCAAAGCGGAGAAATTCGATGCCTCAAAATGGGTTTCACTTTTCAAAAAAGCAGGTATGAAATACGTTATGCCCGTTGCTGAACACCATGACGGATTTGCAATGTATGACACCGAATTCAACCGCTGGAATTCAGCCCGGATGGGGCCTTGCAGGGATGTTGTCGGCGAATTGAAGTCAGAATGTAAAAAACAGGGGCTTACTTTTTGTGCATCAACACACCGTGCAGAACACTATTTCTTTATGAATACGGGCAGACTTTATGACAGCGATATAAACGATGAAAAGTATGCCGACTTTTACGGACCTGCCGTTTACTGTGAAGAGTTCGACCCTGAAATAATACACGTAACAACGGCAGACACCTATTCAAAAGGTGCGAGCAAGGAGTGGCTTGAGGACTGGCTTGTACGGACTTGCGAATTGATTGATAAATACCGTCCGTCGGTTCTCTATTTTGACTGGTGGATTCATAACCATTCATTTAAGCCTTATCTGAAAAAGCTTGCGGCATATTATTACAACCGTGCCGATGAGTGGGGTAAAGAAGTTACCATAAACTACAAGCACGAAGCTTTTCCGCCCACAGTTGCAACATTTGATGTTGAAAGAGGTGCACTTTCAGGCATTTCTCCAGTTTACTGGCAGACAGATACAGCTATCGGCAAATGTTCATGGGGTTACAGAAAAGATAATGAATACAAGAGTGCACGTCAGGTAATCTGCGACCTTGTGGATATCGTTTCAAAGAACGGTAATCTTCTCATTAATATCGGTCCCAAGCCTGACGGTACTATCACAGATGAAGAAACTGAAGTTCTTCTCACAATGGGTGAGTGGCTTAGCATAAACGGCGACGGAATTTACGGCACAACATTCTGGAAACAGTTTGGTGAAGGTGAAGTCAACGCAGAAGAAGGATTTTTCAAAGACGGTGATGAAAAGAAGTTCACAACTGAAGATTTCAGATTTACATATAAAGACGGATATCTTTATGTTTTTCAGATGAGACCTTCAAAGAATGTGAAAATCAAAACTCTCAGAAAACACAATCCTCACGATTATCTTATTGAGAGCATTGAACTTCTCGGCAGCGACGAAAAGATTGAATTTACAAGAAATGAAGAGTATCTTGAAATTAATCTCAAAGGTGAGCTGAAAAATGACCTGCCGATATGCTTCAGAATGGAAATCGGATAATATAATAAAAAAATCACTGTATCGGGAATCTCCCTTTACAGTGATTTTTTTATTGTGCACATTTCTGGCAGGGTGTTCTGCTTCCCACGTCATCAATTGAAACAGAAAAACTGTTTTTGCCGCCGCAGGAAGGGTTGAGATGATATCTCTTGCCTGAGGGAGTAATGTATACTGTTTTGGAATTTTGTGTTACTGTTGTTGCAGTTGTTGTTTCTGCACTTTCTGTTATTGTCTGCTGTGCAGATTCGGTGCTGATTTCAGCAGAAGTCATCTCTTCAGAAACCTTTTCATTGCCGCTGATTCCCAGTTTGCTCATCAGCTCTTCAACATCAATAGGTCTTGTAAGTTCATCATTGAAAATTGAATCAATTTCTTCAATAGTCAGGTTATCTTTACTTTTGCAGGAGCTGAATATCAACAGCACTGATATCAGAATAATTATAATGCTTGTAACAGATAATGTAAATTTCATTTTTGTTGCCTTTTCTTTATGTACTGATTTGTTTTTAGTATATCTCAGCTTTTTTTGAAAGTCAATCTGTGCAAAAAAATAAAAACGGATGAAGCATCCGTTTTTTGTTGTTATATTACCATTCCGCCGTTGACGGCAATAACTTGTCCTGTAATGTAGGCGGCTTTTTCTGATGCAAGGAAAGCCACAGTTTCTGCAACTTCTTCTGCCTTGCCTAGTCTGCCCAGAGGGATTTCTTCGCACAATGAGGCTTTGTCTTCTTCAGAGAATGATGCCATCATATTTGTGTCTATTGCACCTGGAGAAACGCAGTTAACTGTGATTCCCGATGGTGCAAGCTCCTGGGCAAGAGCCTTTGTCATGCCGATTATTCCTGCTTTTGAAGCGGAATAATGTACTTCGCAGGAGGCTCCTACCTGCCCCCACATTGAGGATATGTTTATTATTTTTCCTTTTTTTGCCCTGACAAGGTCGGGAATAAAACGTCTGCAGACATTGAATGAGCCGGTAAGATTAATACCTATCATCTTGTTCCAATCTTCGTCTGTAATGTCTGTGAAGAGCTTCTGCTGTGCAATTCCCGCATTGTTGACAATAACTTCAATATCACCGAAATCATTGTTTACAGCGTTATAAAGAGCATCAATATCTGCTGATGAAGAAACATCAGCCTTGTATGCTTTTACAGTGTATCCTTTATCAGAAAGCTCTGATGCCAGAAGCCGAGCTTTGACATCAGAGCTGTTGTAAACGATAGCTGTGCAGAAACCGTCACGGCAAAGAGAACGGACAATAGCTTCACCTATTCCCGTTGCGCCTCCGGTAACAACTGCTGTTTTACATTTCATAATTCTTCTGTATTAACCGATAAGAGAAGCAAAGAAGCTTGTTGCAGATGCCTGTGTAAGACCTTTGAGTGTAAGCTGGTCTGAGGGAATCTGGTTTGTGATACTCTTAACTTCAATGATCATTGTGGGAACGCCTTCCATATTGCAGTTATCAACCTCGATAAGCTGATCACCGATAGAGTAAAGCTTTACAATTGTATCTTCGTATGTGTAAGTTGTACAAAGACCTGCTTGACCGTTGATTGTAACGGATGTGTATGTAACATTGCCTGCTTCCTCTTCAGCTTTGATTGTCTGGAATTCAGATACGCTGATAATATCATCCATACTAAGCATTTTGAGAAGAGTATCGCTGAGCTCTGTATACTGTTTCTTTTCAGGAAGAGTAACATAAGTCTTTTCATCAAGAACAATTACACCGAAAACGATTTTTGCTGTTTCTTCAATTGCAAAGTCTGTTGTGAACTGAAGATTCTTACCGTCTGTTGCAAGTTTAACGGGCATAGCACCTTCGCTGCCGCTGTAAATATTACCTTCAAGATAGTATGCATTTGAAATGAATGTTTCAACTCCTGCGCCAAGTGTTACTTCAGCAACTGTTTCGCCTTCCTGAATGCTGATATCGGGCTTAACAACAACGGGGGCATTTTCATCATAATCCTGCATATCAACAACGCCACCCTGAGGAGTTTCTCCCTTGTTGCATCCTGTGAACAGAACAGAAACGCAGAGAAGTAATGCAAAAATTACACTAATTGTTTTTTTCAAAATAATCACCTTTTATTTTTTTAAGTATTTTTTTACCAAAAAATATAATACCTTATTACCGGATAAAAATCAAGAAGATTTTAATGAGCTGTTAATTATTTATCGGAATATTATCATAAAGTTGAGATTCAACACTTCATATTTCGGCAATTTGTACTGTTTTTTCAGAGTTGCGATTGCAGGCACGTCACCGCCGACACCCTGCTGACCGCCGTCAATGTAAACGCTGAGAGAATCACGTCTTGTAAGATAGCATTCGTGGTCTGCATTGTGAAGGTCATCCATTCTGTAGGGATGAACACTTGCTTCAAAAGCTTTTCCTATAGCTTCTACACGAACACCGCTGTCCTTGCCCACTTCAAACCATCTTACGTCGCAGCGGTTTGCATTTTCCTGCGGGAAAAGATAATCGTGAATAAAATCTTCTGCAGAGTTGAATTCGTAAACACCAAGGTCTGCACTTGTCTTTCTGTCGCAGTAGTTTTCGTGGGGACCTTTACCGTAATATCTGACACCGTCAATGCCTTCTTTGAGTTCAAATGTAAGACCGTATCTGGGCATGTCAACGGGAATCATATTCTTGCAGGAGAGTGAAGCAGAGATTTTTCCGTCAGGGTAAACAATGTATTCTGTAACAATCTTTTCGATATACTTTGTTTTCCAGCAGACTGTAACTTTTACTGTATCACCGATATTTTCGGCTTTTATATCTGTTGCTCTGAGCATTTTTGTTGCGCTTCTGAAAGCATTGAGACCGATAAGAGTTTTAACCCAGTCAAAGGGTACCTGAGCAATGCGTTCATTGTCTGTGTTTGCACGGCAGAAAACGGGACGAATACCGCTTTTGAGGAATTCTTTATCGTTCTTTTTGTAAGAATAAAGTTCACCTGTTTTCTTTGAGAATGCAACTGTGAAATCTTTACCGTTTACAAAGATATCGTTTGCTTCTTTTTTGAAGTAGATAAAGCCTTTTGCTGAATCATCTGTTTCTGCAAATTTATACTCACCGATGATGAACTGCTCTGTTGCCATTACGTGACCTTTTTTCAGAGACATCATATCTTTTTTGAGTATAAGCTTTACATTGAGAAGGCTTTCGCCTGACTCGTTCATATCAAAGGGAACTTTTACTTTTGCTGTTTCAAGGTATCCTGCAGAGGGGACATCAGCTACAGCATTACAGATGGTTTTGTCTTCTTTTATGTAAGTGAATTCAATGCGGAAATTGTCAAGTGAAGTGAACATAAATCTGTTCAGAATTTCAACAGTATTGCCTTCGAGTGTGAAATCAGCCTGCTGATAGCATTTTACAACTTCATAATAATGGGGATTGGGAGAACGGTCTGCTCTGAAAACACCATTGAATGCAAAGTTACCGTCATTGGGCTTGTCACCGAAGTCACCGCCGTAATTCCACTTTGATCTGCCGTCGGGAAGCGTTGTTCTGATTGACTGGTCAGCGAAGTCCCAGATATAACCGCCTGCAAGCCTGTCATATTTCTTGAAGTCTGCCCAGTAATCAGCAAAGTTACCCATACTGTTACCCATAGCGTGGCTGTATTCACACAGAATGAAAGGCTTATCTCTGTACATTTCAGGAGTAAGACGGTAACCCATACCTGCATTCCAGAGTGCTCGAGAGTGAATATGAGTTTTGTTTTCGCCGATATCAGCCATTTCTGTCTGCACGGTGTACATTTCACTCATTATGTCAGAAACTCTGATATGGTCATCAGGCTCATAGTGAATGGGTCTTGTGTTGTCAATTGCAAGTGCAGTTGTCTTCATATCGGCAAATGTTCTGCCGTTACCGCTTTCGTTGCCGAGTGACCAGAAAAGAATGCAGGAGTGATTTTTGAATGAATTCACCATATTTGACATTCTGTAACAACACTGAGCACTCCACTGAGGATTGCTGCCGGGGATCTTGTGTGCAAGACCGTGTGTTTCAAGGTTGTTTTCACTCATTACAAGAAGACCGATTTCATCACAGAGTTCATAGAATCTTCTTGAATTGGGGTAGTGACAGGTTCTGACGTTTGTGATATTGCTTCTCTTGAGAAGTTCAAGGTCTGCCCTGATAAGCTCTTCGGGTACTGCGTGACCGTAATCAGGATGGAAATCGTGACGGTTTACACCGCAGATTTTAAGGGGCACGCCATTGAGAAGAATAAAGGGTCCTCTTTTTGTTTCGTCGCTGTATTTCTCAATTTTAACTTCTCTGAAACCGAATTTGTGAACTCTCATATCAACTGTTTTGCCGTTTTCTTTAAGTTCAACCTTAACTGTGTAAAGATAAGGATTTTCGTGGCTCCAGAGCTGCATATTCTCAACATTTATGTCTATTGAAGTCTTGCTTTCGGTATAAGCGCTGAGTGAACCGAGGGGAACTGCCGCACAGGCAAAAAGTTTGCCTTTTGCATCAGCTATTTCAACTCTGAGTTCACCGCCTGCAAAAGTCTTGCCTCTTGATTCTATTTCTGCATCAAGACGGAAAAGAGCTTTTGTGTAATTATCACTCATTTCACTTCTCATAAAGAAGTCGCGGATGAAAGTTTTAGGTTTGAAAACGATATTTACATCACGGAAAATACCTGAAAGACGCCACATGTCCTGGTCTTCAAGATAGCTGCCGTCACAGAACTGATGAACTGTAACAGCAAGTCTGTTTTTGCCTTTGTGAACATACTTTGTGATGTCATATTCGGTTTCGTCAAAAGTGTCCTGAGAATAACCCACGAAATTGCCGTTTACATACACTTCACCGCAGGAGTTGATACCGCCGAAGTGAATAAATACATTATCCTCTGTTTCGGGAAGATCAAAATCTCTGATGTAAAGACCGCAGGGATTTTTTGAATCGTCAATCTGAGGGATGTTTATTGTTGAAATAGGTGTGGGGTAGTTGATGTTTGTATAAATAGGTGTACCGTAACCTTTTATCTGCCATTCTGAAGGCACAGATATATTATCCCAGCTGTCTGCGTTGAAGTCGGGATTCTGATAATCTTTAACAATGAATTTGCTGTGAGGCTGAAATTTGAATTTCCATTCACCGTTAAGATTCATTATTTTTTTCTTTTTGTTTTGCGGATTAACAGGAAAGCCTGCAGCAGAGCGCTTTTCTGTGTTTATGCTGAATTTTTCGATATCCTGCCATAATGGTAAAGTATTCATAGCAAACTCCTGACATAAATTTATATAATTAATTTTATTATAGCAAAATAAAATTATAAAGGCAAGTGGCAAAATGATATTTAATTGATTGACTTGCAGTATGGCATCTGTTATCATAAAATCAATAAATCAGAGGGGTGACAACTTTGAAAACAGTAAAAAAAGGCATACTTCTTGATATGATGAATCAGCTTGGCGGTTATTGTTATAACGGTAGTGTTGCAATGCCCGAGTGGCTGACATATGACGGTGATTATCTCGGTCACGGTCAGTTCAGATTCAGTGATAAACTTGAAAAAATAAGTCTTGGCGACCACTGGTTTGCAAGATATGACTGTGCGCGTATTTTCAGAACAAATGTGATTCTTCCTGAAGAATTCAGTAAGGGTAAAGTTTATCTGAATCTTGATTTCGGCGGTGAAGCTCTTGTCCGTATCAACGGAAAGCTTGTAAATTCCGTAAGTTCACGTGAAAACAGCGGATGGGTTGCCCGTGATACTGTTGTTATTAATCATCAGGACCTCGTTTTCGGTGAGCCGATGGAGGTTGAACTCGAAATAAATGTTGATTCTGCAGGTTTCTGCGACAATGCTATGGACGGTGCAAAAGAGCATGAATATACTCTCAGCACAGCACGTTTTCTGGCTGTTGACAGCATCTGTGAAAAATATTATCTCGATTGTAAATTTATTTGGGAAGCTCTCGAATTCATAAAAGACGAATTTATTTATGAAAGTGTGTATAAAGCACTTGATGATTCATTGCATATTGTTGATTTTGATTTTGATGATATTCAGGTGCGTACATCTGTCAGAACTGCATCTGCATTCCTTGATAAAGCGTTGTCTGAAATCAGATATTCCGCTCAGGCAAAAGTTTTTATGGACGGCCACAGCCACATAGATGTTGCATGGCTCTGGCGTGTGCAGGAAAGCGAAAGAAAGTCTGCAAGAACATTCATAAACACCCTCTCTCTTATGGATACATATCCTGATTATACATTTACTCAGAGTCAGGCTATTATCTATGATATGATTAAAGAAAATTATCCCGATGTGTACGAAAGAATCAAAGAAAAAGTAAAAAACGGCCAATGGAATATTGTCGGTAACACATGGGTTGAGTGTGATACAAATATTGCGTCAGGTGAAGCAATGATAAGACAGCTTCTTTACGGAAGTGAGTTTTTCAGAAAAGAATTCGGTGTGACTTCAGAAATATACTGGTTGCCCGACTGTTTCGGTTTTTCCTGGGCATTACCACAGATTATAAAACGAAGCGGTATGAAATATTTTATCACTGCAAAGCTTATGAATCAGGATACAAACAAGTTTCCGCACACTCTTTTCAGATGGAAGGGTGCAGACGGGTCTGAAATTCTTGCATATAATCAGCGCACACCTTATCAGGGGGATTATAATCCCGAGCAGATTTATAATGCAGCTTACAGAAATGATTGCAAAGAAATGCTGAAGACATCTTTCGGTATGTTCGGTTACGGTGACGGTGGCGGAGGCAGCACTTACAGAATGATTGAAAGTGCAAAAAGACTCAGAGATTTCCCGGGACTTCCCGAATCTGAAATGGCACATCCGCAGAAATTCTTTGCAGGTGTTGAAAATATAAGAGAAGAACTGCCCGTTTACAGCGATGAACTTTATTATGAAAATCATCGCGGTACATATTCTTCTCAGGCTTTTATAAAGAAAGGCAACAGAAAGAATGAATTCCTGCTTACAAAGGGTGAAATGGCAGGTGTATTCAGCGGCGGTTATGACAAAGAAGAAACAGACAGGTTGTGGAAAGTTCTTCTTAAAAATCAGTTCCACGATATTCTTCCCGGCACTTCAATTCACGAAGCAATGGAAGATTGCCGTCCTGATTTTGCAATGCTTGAAGAATGCGGTAATGTTCTTCTTGAAAAAGCTTTGTCTTCTCTCAATTCTCAAGTGAATGTGACTGATGACGGCATTATTGTGTGGAACCTTCATTCTCATAATGTCTCAGGGCCCGTAAAAGTAAAAACAGACCGTGATGTAAATGCCGTTATGCGTGAATACACAGAAAACGGTGAAAGATATATTGAGTTTATTGCAGAAGATGTTCCGTCAATGGGCTTCAGAGTTTATCCTTTCGGAGAGAAGAAAGAGTCATCTGCCGTAAAATGTGAAGAGAATGTTATTGAAAATGAATTCCTAAAAGCCGAGTTTGACGAAAACGGAATTATAACATCAATTTTTGATAAGGAAAACAACAGAGAAACTCTTTGTGGCAAAGGAAATGAGATTTCTGTTTTCCTTGATAAATGTATTCATGAAACAGCATGGAATCTTGAGCAGAATTATGTCAAGAAACAATGGATTCTTGAAAAAGCAGAGAGTATTGAAGTTGCAGAAAGCAACAGCGTAAGAGCGGTACTGAGAATCACAAGACGTTTCAATAAATCAACAATCACGCAGGATATAATTCTTTATGCAGGCAGAAGACAACTTGATTTCAACACAACTGTTGACTGGCATGAAAGAGATAAGGTTATGAAAGCTGCATTTGATGTTGATATTCTCAACAATGAGGCAGCGTTTGAAACTGCACACGGTGCAATTATGCGTCCGACTCACAGAAACAATCCTTTTGATGCAGCAAAGTTTGAACAGTGCGCTCACAAATGGGCTGACCTTTCTGAGGGTGATTACGGTGTAAGTATTCTCAATGACTGTAAATACGGGTACGATATCCTCGGCAATAAAATGCGTCTTACAATGATGAGAGCACCCACTTGTCCTGACAGAACAGGTGATATCGGCATAAATACTTTTGTTTACAGTTATTATCCCCATAAGGGTACTTGGCAGACCGGAGGTACAGTAGATAGTGCGCTGGAGCTTAATTTCTCTCTTATCGGTACAGAAATCAAAGCACAGAACGGTTATGTAGAGTCAGGTACATCTTTTATTTCGGTAAGTCATAATGATTTTGTCATCGATGCTGTCAAGACAGCTGAAAACGGAGACGGAATCATTCTCAGAGGCTATGAATCCTGCAGTTTCAGAGGTGAGAGAACAATCACTCTGGGCATTCCTTTCACAAGCGTTACGGAATGTAATCTTATGGAAAAGGATGAGCAGGAGATACACGTAAACGGCAATTCTTTCACAATAAAAACAAAGCCCTTTGAAGTAAGGACTTTCAGAATCAGATAAAATTAACGGTCACCTCGGAGAAAGGTGACCGTGTTTTTTTAATAGAATATGGAATACTGTTTTTCGTCAATATCTGTAAGCTGACTGTTGTGCTCAGCGAGAAGTCTGTCTTCAATTGCCGCTTTGCGGATAAGGTTTTTTACGGTGATATCAAAATTTGTATTTTCTGAATAATCAGCCTGGAAAATGAAATCAACTCTGTCGTGACCGAGCAGGTCTTCAACAAGATGTCTGTTTGATTCATCTTTGTAAACAGCAATTGAAGATCCGCCGTATGCCTTTACCATTTTCATGCAAGGTACATCAGAAAGCCCATCACCTATGTAAAGCATATTCTGGAAACGTACTCTTCTGTCGTTGTCTGGCACTGAGCGGTTAAGGTCTCTGTCGTTGGCAACATCAAGAATACCTTTGTTGATTCTGTAAATAAACTGTGTTTTTGATGTGTAGTTGACGGCAGATTTGGGGAAAACGGCAATTCCGTCATCATTATAAAGAAATTCACTTGCGTATATTTTTTTGAAATATTTGCCGATATCCGAGCCTTCAATAATTTCAACAAGACCTGAAGAAAGCACATAATGCTCAACAATCACACCATTTTCAATGCCGAAACGTGTGATTCTCTCAAACCAGTCTGTAACACCGGGGAAAAATTCAATGGTCTTACCGCCGTCAAAGATTCTTTTTCTTGTAAGGGGATTGCCCTGCTCTGCACTCTTTCTCAGCATAGTGTACATATAAGAAAGAATCTTATCCATATCATTTTTGTCACCGAATTCATTGGCTTCACTCCAGAATTCGGCAGCAGTCATTCCGAGACTCGGAATAAACTGATATTCCTGCATATCACGGGGGCTGAGTGTACGGTCAAAGTCGTACATAATTGCAAAAATAGGCATATCAGACATAAGATCAATCCTTTCATAAACAATAATTTAGCTAAGCAGAAATTGATTGATATATCGTAGGGGCGATGATTCATCGCCCGGCACGAATGTGCATTTTCCGAAGGAAAATAAAACGGCAGAGCCGTTATTGTTCGCTTTGCTCACAATCGGGCGTTGG
>JAZUCO010000035.1:0-3754 GCA_045639185.1 Acutalibacteraceae bacterium | reverse complement strand
CCAACGCCCGATTGTGAGCAAAGCGAACAATAACGGCTCTGCCGTTTTATTTTCCTTCGGAAAATGCACATTCGTGCCGGGCGATGAATCATCGCCCCTACGATATATCAATCAATTTCTGCTTAGCTAAATTATTGTTTACGGAGGTTTATATGAAAAGAATAATATCTTTGATTTTCATATTTGCATTGATAATTTCTGTTTTTTCCTCCTGCAAGGAAGAGGAAACGGAAACACAGCTTTATTATCCCGTAACAGAAGATTTTTCTTGTATTGACCCTCAGATAGCTTCGGGTGAATCATCAAAACTTATTGCATACAACTGTTTTGAAGGTCTTGTAAGAATTGATGAAGACGGTGAAATCGTTTCTGCAGGTGCAGACAGCTGGACTGTATCTGACGATTCACTAACATATACATTCAGTCTGCGTCAGGATGCGAAATGGTATCTTACAAACACATCAAAAGAAGAAATGAGTGACAGTGACCCTGAAAAATCAAGAATCCCTGCTGATTTTGATACAAGAGTCACAGCCAAGGATTATGTTTTCGGTCTCAGACGTGCCGTGAATCCCGAAACAGGTGCGGCAGACGGTAAATATCTTGCTTCAATCAAAAATGCAAGTGAAATTCTTGCAGGTAAAATGCTTGCTGAAGAGCTTGCTGTTGAGGCTGTTGATGATTACACACTCAGAATCACACTTTCTCAGGCAGACCCCAATTTTCTTTACTATCTCACAAGACTTGCGGCAATGCCTTGTAATGAACAGTTTTTCAATGCCTGCCGCGGAAGATACGGGCTTGCAATGGAATATATGCTTTGCAACGGTGTGTATATGGTTTACCGCTGGACAGAAGGTTCTGTCATAAGACTTGAAAAAAATCCTCTTTACACGGGTAAATCTACAGCTCAGAATGACAGAGTGTGGGTATATTATGTTGAAGATGCAACATCTGTTGCTTCAAAAATAGAAAAGGGTACTTACGATGCAGGTTATGTGTCTGCTTATGACTCTGTTCAATTCAGAGATAAGGAAGGTTTTGCAATGACCTCAAGAAATGATGTTCTCTGGGGTTATTGGTTCAACTGTGCATCAAAGGATTTTGCAATAACAGACCTGCGTCTGGCTTTTGCAAGTGTAACAGATAAAAGTATGCTTACAGCCGCTGAATATATTGAAGGCAAAACAGAAAGAATACTTCTGAGTTCACTTTCTCCGTATTATGATTATTCACCTACAGCGGTGGAATACAGCGAAGAAAAAGCGGCATCATATTTCTCAAGCGCAACTGCAAACAATGAGGATGTGCTGACTTCTCTTACTGTAAGTGTTCTTACAACCGAAGATTTTGCCGAAGGTGTAACAAAACAGATTCAGCTCTGGCAGAGAGTTTTCGGTCTTGATGTCAAGATTGATATTCAGCCCAGAGATACAGCAATTGATATGCTCAGTTCAGGTAATTATCAGATTGCGTTTCTTCCTATGACGGTAACGGCAACAAATACTGCAGAATATTTCAGAACATTTATGTCGTTGTCTGATTATAATGTTGCAGGGTACAGCAACTCAAATTACGATGAACTTATAAATTCATTGTCAGGCACTATGTCAGAGCAACAGAAGACTGAAGTTTACAAAAGCTGTGAACAGTCTCTGATTTCTCACGGTGTTGTTGTGCCTGCATTCACCGAAGCTTCATATTTTGTGACAGGTAAGGGTGTTTCGGGAATATATTCATTCTCAGAAAGTGAAGTATATTTCAGAAACGGTATTTTAGCATAAAGGAGTATTTTTAATGTCAGTTTTAAGACCTTTCAGGGCTGTTCGTCCTGCAAAAGAAAATGCAGCAAAAGTTGCTGCGCTTCCCTATGACGTAATGAACAGTCAGGAAGCAAAAGAAATGGTAAAAGGCAATCCTTTGTCATTCCTTCACGTTGACAAGGCAGAAATAGATCTTCCCGAAGATACTTATATCTATGATGAAAAAGTTTATCTCAAAGCAAGAGAAAATCTTGACAGACTCAGCACAGAGGGTATCTGCATTCAGGACGCAACACCGTGCCTTTACATCTATCGTCAGATAATGAACGGCAGAGCACAGACCGGTATTGTAGGTTGTGCATCAATTGATGATTACATCAATAACATTATCAAAAAACACGAATTCACAAGAGCAGACAAAGAAGCAGACAGAATCAATCACGTTGATTACTGTGATGCAAACACAGGACCCATTTTTCTCACTTACAGAGGTAATGATGCTGTTGATGCAATCGTGAATAAGTATGTTGCAACTGCTCCGGAGTATGATTTTGTAACAGAAGACGGAATTACAAATACAGTATGGGTTGTAAGTGATGATAATGATATCAGCACACTTTCAGCAGCATTTGAAAAGATTCCTGCACTTTATATTGCAGACGGTCATCACAGAGCCGCTTCAGCAGTCAGAGTAGGTCTTAAACGCCGTGAAGCAAACCCTTGTTTTGACGGAACTGAAGAGTTTAATTTCTTCCTTGCTGTTTATTTCAAGAGTGAAGATCTTGCAATAATGGATTACAATCGTCTTATTGCAGATTATAACGGTAAAACAAAAGAAGAACTTCTCAGCGAAATTTCAGAGAAGTTCGATATAGAAAAGAAAGATGCAATTTATCATCCTGAAATGAAGCATACATTCGGTATGTATATTGATAAAGCTTGGTACAAGCTTACTGCAAAGAACGGCACATTTGATGAAGCAGATCCTGTTGACAGACTTGACGTTTCAATTCTTCAGAACAATGTTATAAATCCTGTTTTCGGTATCGAAGACCCCAGAACAGACAAGAGAATCGACTTCGTTGGCGGTATCAGAGGGCTTGAGGAGCTTGAAAGAAGATGCACAATTGATATGCAGATTGCATTTTCAATGTTCCCCACAACACTCGATGACCTTATGGACATTGCAGATGCAGGCAAGGTTATGCCTCCCAAATCAACATGGTTTGAACCCAAACTCCTTAGCGGATTGTTTATTCATAAACTCAGATAAACAATAATTTAGCTCCGCTAAATTATTGTTTCAATTCGTAATTCGTAATGCGTAATTCGTAATTTCGGAACACCTTCGGTGTTGGATTTATAAAAATTGTTAAGCAAAACCTGTAGGGACCGATCCCCTGATCGGTCCGTCCGAGCTAACATCAGACTTTACGGAACGATGTGGGCATCGTTCCCTACACGATATTAATTAATCTGTGCGCTAAATTATTGTTTGCTTAAACAATAATTCAATTGCTTCTGAATTTTAATAAAACTTTTGTCTGTAACACAAAACTCCCCATCTTTCGATGAGGAGTTGTTTTTTTATTCAAGACCTTCCATATGGTCCATATAACTGAAACCTTCGCCTTCGAATCTTATTTTAACATCGTGATAACCTTTTCCTGTTGTGATTTTTACAACGGAAGATTCATCATCAAGTTTCACGATTTCATATTTGCCGTCTGTTTCAATTGATTCAATGGGTTTGTGTACGAAAATTTCTGTGGGTACATTGAATTTTTTATCCTGATAATAGGAGAGTGAGAAAGTATTCTCTCTTCTGTTATGGTTATATGAAATGATTCTGCCTGTTACAGCTCTGGGATAAGCTCTTTTAAGAACCTTGCCGAGAGGTGATTCAAGAAGACCGTCAAAATATGCCCAGTAAGTGTTGCTCCACTTGTTTGAATCGAACAGGTCAAGAAGAAATTCAATGTGATGAAGCC
>JAZUCO010000034.1:0-14929 GCA_045639185.1 Acutalibacteraceae bacterium | reverse complement strand
ATAATATTTGCGATAAATTTTTATAGGAGTGTATAAAATTATGCCATTAGTAAATGCAAAAGAAATGCTTACAAAAGCAAAGGCAGGCCACTATGCAGTCGGTCAGTTCAATATCAATAACCTTGAGTGGACAAAGTCAATTCTTCTTACTGCACAGGAAATGAATTCTCCTGTTATCCTTGGTGTTTCTGAAGGTGCAGGTAAATATATGTGCGGCTACAAGACTGTTGTAGGTATGGTTGAAGGTATGATCGAAGGTCTCGGCATCACTGTTCCCGTTGCTCTTCATCTTGACCACGGTTCATACGAAGGTGCAAAGGCTTGTATCGAAGCTGGTTTCAGCTCAATCATGTTTGTCGGTTCACATTATCCCATCGATGAAAACATCGCAAAGACAAAGGAACTCGTTGCTATCTGTGAAGAAAAGGGTCTTTCAATCGAAGCAGAAGTTGGTTCAATCGGCGGCGAAGAAGACGGTGTTGTTGGTGCAGGCGAATGTGCTGATCCTAACGAATGCAAAATGATCGCTGATCTCGGCGTTACAATGCTTGCTGCAGGTATCGGTAACATCCACGGTAAGTATCCCGAAAACTGGGCAGGTCTTTCATTCGAAACTCTTGCAGCAGTTCAGGAAAAGACAGGCACAATGCCTCTCGTTCTCCACGGCGGTACAGGTATCCCCGCTGAAATGATTCAGAAGGCTATTTCTCTCGGCGTTTCAAAGATCAACGTTAACACAGAATGTCAGCTTGCATTCCAGGAAGCTACAAGAAAGTACGTTGAAGAAGGTAAGGATCTCGTTGGTAAGGGCTTCGACCCCAGAAAGCTCCTCGCTCCCGGCTTTGAAGCAATCAAGGCTACTGTTAAGGAAAAGATCGAACTCTTCGGTTCAGCTGATAAGGCTTAATTTCAAAAAAAACATTTTATACCGTGTGCTTCGGCATACGGTATTTTTGTTTTGATCTGTCTGAAACAATGCTTGAAGAATAAATATCAGTATGATATAATAAATAAAATATTTAATTTTGGTGATACAATGAAATCTGACAGAAATAAAACAATTGATATAGCTGTTGAAGATGGTCTTAACTATTTGGAACGATGTATAACAATTGAAAAACCGTGTGCTTTGTCTGATGTTGTTGATAAGACTATTTGTGGTGATACATTCGAAGTTTTAGATTATATGCCACATAATTTTGTTGATTTGCTTATTGCAGATCCGCCTTATAATATGGATAAAGAGTTCGGGGCCGGCAAATTTAAGAAAATGAGCGATGAAGCTTATTATTTTTATACGGAGTTATGGATCAGTAAAATAATGCCGTTACTTAAAGAAGATGCGTCAATTTATGTATGTTGTGATTGGAAGTCAAGCTTGATTATAGGTCAGGTTCTTAAGAAATATTTTTATATCCAGAACAGAATAACTTGGCAACGAGAAAAAGGACGTGGAGCTTTATCAAATTGGAAAAACGGAATGGAAGATATCTGGTTCGCAACAAAATCTAAAAACTATACATTTAATGTCAATGATGTTAAAGTAAGACGCAAAGTGATTGCTCCTTATAAAATTGCAGGAAAACCAAAAGATTGGGAAGAAACTGAAAACGGAAATTTCAGAAACACCTTTCCTTCAAATTTTTGGGATGATATATCTATCCCATATTGGTCAATGCCTGAAAATACAGCTCATCCGACACAAAAACCTGAAAAGCTGTTGGCTAAAATTATTCTTGCCAGTTCAAATAAAAATGATATAGTTTTTGATCCGTTTTTAGGGTCAGGCTCAACCTCAGTTACTGCAAAAAAATTAGGGAGAAATTATGTTGGAATAGAAAAAAACAAACAGTATTGTGTATGGGCAGAAAAACGTCTTGAAATGGCAGATGAAGAGATGTCTATTCAGGGATATACTGATGGTGTTTTTTGGGAAAGAAATACACTGAGTGAACAAAAGAGGGTGAAAAAATGATTAAATCTAAGATTCTGGAAAATAAGGTTGTTGCAGATTTTGAAAAGAAGATGCTCGATACATTAAAAAAGAGTAAAGAGTTTCAAAATAAACGTGTAATATCAAGTCCCAGAGCAGTAGGCGACTTGGTTCAGGACATTGTCGGGGAAAATATGGCGGCATGTTTTCCGGAATCATTGATAATGGATTATAATTCAAATTTTGCCAGAAGGGCAATGGAAGATGTAGCATTTTTTGATACTGATGAAAATTATTATATTATTGATATAAAAACCCACAATATTGATACTAAATTTAATATGCCTAATCTGACTTCGGTTGAAAGACTTGCTAAGCGATATAAGGATGATAAGGTATATTTTGTTATCCTTTTGATTGAATATTCAACCAATGATGATACATTAAGCTTTAAGAAAGTGACTTTTTGCCCGATTGAAAATCTTCAATGGTCATGTCTTACAATTGGTGCGCTTGGTTGGGGGCAAATACAGATTGCAAATGCAAACAAAGTGGATATTGACAGAACGCAGACAAGAAAAAAGTGGATGTTACAACTTTGTGACGTATTAGATATTTTTTATCCGAAAGAAATAGCAAAAATACAAAATCGAATAGACTATTTTTACGATATAAGAAAATTCTGGGAGAAGAAATAATTGTTATTAAGGCAAAGGGAAGAAAAGCTTCCCTTTGCCTTTTTTGAAGATAAAAAAGGTTATTTTCTGTATTTTTGTTTTGATGTCAAAATGCTTGTATTTCTGTTTTTGGTTATGTTATAATTACTTGTAACTTATATTATTGCAACAGGAGGGATAATGTGAGATTATCGGAGTATCTTAACGAAGAAATGAAAGAGTTGACAGAGGGTACTTTTGCACCATACCGTTACAGATATGAGGGCTATATCCGTGACCTTGCAGCATCTCCCTCTGTTTTGCGTGCAAACGGAATTTATGCTCTTTTTACAGAATCAAAGCCCGTTATCCTGAAAAATGAACTTATTGCAGGAAATCTGAAATCTTTATATTCTTCTGAAGATGTGCAGTTTCTTGACTATGCAAAGAAAAAAGTTGATTTTTTCGGTGAAAGGGATTTTCTTACAAACAAAGACCATTATGCGCCTGATTATCAGCATATTCTTGATGTCGGAATTGTCGGTCTTGTGAAAGAGATTGAAAATTCGCTTGAAAA
The DNA here is from genome assembly GCA_045639185.1 of Acutalibacteraceae bacterium. Taxonomy (GTDB): domain Bacteria; phylum Bacillota; class Clostridia; order Oscillospirales; family Acutalibacteraceae; genus UBA1081. The sequence continues at coordinate 11,763 of JAZUCO010000034.1, read as the reverse complement.
GTTTGCCGGTTCAGATGAAAAATGCGAAACACTTTCTGCAATGAAGCTTACTCTCACGGGATTTTCAAAGATGATTGAAAATTATGCAGATGAAGCGGAAAAACTTCTTGTTGATAAAGAATATTCTGCAGACAGACTCAGCTTTATAATTGAAAATTGCAGAGCTTTGACAAAAGGCAGACCCGAGACTTTTGCTCAGGCACTTCAGCTTGTGTGGTTCTGTCATAATGCCTTTGTTATGGAGGGGCGTTATGCAATGGCTCTGGGCAGAATGGACCAGTATCTTTATCCTTTTTATAAATCAGATATTGAAAAAGGAATCATCACAGATGATGAGGTTATTGAACTTCTTGAAAATGTGTTTATCAGACTTCAGGACGATATTGTCAATATCTGTATCGGCGGTCAGAATGTAAACAGAGAATGTGAAATCAATAATCTGAGTTTTTGCATCCTGAAAGCTGTGGGCAACTGCAATGTACCGGGACCAAATCTTTCTCTCAGACTTACGGCAGATACGCCTGATGAGTTCCTTGATGAATGTCTTAAAGTTATCGGCACGGGACTCGGTTACCCTGCGCTGATGAATGATGATGTTAACATTGAAGCTCTGAAAAAATACGGCTACGATGAAAAAGACGTTTATAACTATTGTATGGTCGGTTGCATAGAAAATTTTATTACGGGAATGCAGCCTCCCTGGTCTGACGGTCGTTTTGATGTGCCGAGATTTTTTGATTATCTTTTCAATAACGGTGTAAGTAAAACGGGCGGAAGTTTCGGACCTGATACGGGTGATGTTGAAACTATCAGCTCAATGCAGGAGTTTACGGAGCGTTTTGAAAAACAGCTTGCATACGGTGCGGCTGAATATTGTGCCGAGTTTAACAGAAAAAATAATTCAATCAATCAGGAATATTATCCTGAGCCGTTTTTATCCTGCTTTTGTAATGATTGCATCGGCAGAGGTCTTGATATAAACAACGGAGGCAGTAAATATCCGTCTGTTCACGGTGCCTGTGCAATGGGAATCGGCACAACTGCAGATTCTCTTGCCGCCATTGAAAAAGTTGTATTTGTTGATAAAAAAGCGACACTCGCAGAAATAAGAGATGCACTCAATGCAGATTTTGAAGGCTATGAAGACCTTCGCCAGGAGCTTCTTGCTGCTCCCAAATACGGCAATAACGATGATTTTGCCGATAAATATGCAGTATGGTTTATTGATTATATCGCTTCGCTTTTTGAAAAGTACAAAACCCGTGACGGTGGCGGAATTTATATTGCAGCGGCAGCAAATACGGCAAATATCAGCGCAGGAAAAATTATAAATGCAACCCCTGACGGACGAAAGAGGGGCGAGCCGTTGTCAGATGCGGCATCACCCACTTACGGCAGAGATACAAGAGGTGCAACAGCAACATTAAACAGTCTTTCAAAGCCTGATTACACAAAGGTTGCCTGCGGAAGTGTTGTAAATCAGAAATTTTCACCGTCGATGTTTGTTGACGGAAAACGACAGAAACTGTCTTCACTTATCAGAGTGTATTTCAGCAAGGGTGGTCAGGAAATTCAGATAAATGCAACCTCCCGCGAAACATTGCAGAAAGCAATGGAAAATCCTGAAAACTATAAAAATCTGGTTGTCAGAGTTTCAGGCTTTTCTGCATTTTATGTGACACTTGACAGAGAAGTGCAGACTGATATTCTCAGCCGTACGCAGCAGGAGTAACAGCAATGAAATTGAATATATCAAATGTTCAGCATTTTTCTGTGGGTGACGGAGAGGGAATACGCACAACAGTGTTTTTCAAGGGGTGTAACCTTCGTTGCCCCTGGTGTCATAACCCCGAAAACTTAACTTTTTTACCCGTTACGGCAGTTTATCCATCACTCTGCAAAACCGAGATTTTCGGAAAGGAGATTGAGGCTGAAGATTTACTCGAAGAGCTTCTTGAAGACAAGGATTTCTATATCCAAAGCTCAGGCGGAGTGACTTTTTCGGGTGGTGAAGTGATGCTTCAGGCAGATGGTGTACTCTCTCTTGCTGAGATGCTCAGCAAAAACGGAGTTTCTGTGTTGATTGACACAGCAGGGTGCGTGCCATATAAAGAGTTTGAAAAACTTAAAGGTGCTGTCAGCGGTTATCTTTTTGATTTCAAAACAGCCGATGCATCAAAATACAGAAAAATAGGCGGAGACCTTGAGGTCGTAAGCAGTAATCTTAAAAAACTTATTGCAGACGGCGAGAATGTGCAGGTGAGAATTCCTCTCATTCCTGATTTCAATACTGATGAAGATTCCGTAAACGGAATATGTGAAAGTCTTAAAGAAATAGGAATAAAAGAAGTTGAACTTCTGCCGTTTCATCGTCTGGGAAGCGGAAAATATGAGGCACTCGGTATGAGATATGAATATAGAAATTATGAGCCTTTGTCCGCAGAAAAACTTGAAAAAATAAAAGAACAATTCGCAAAGAGTTTCAATGTGATTGTTGAAAAATAGGAGAAATATTATGAAAGCAAAAGCAGCAGTATTTATGGGTGCACACAAAGATTTTGAAGTGCGTGAATTTGATGTGACAGAATGCCCCTCAGGTTACGGACAGATGGAGCTTATCGCAAGCGGTATCTGCGGAACTGATATCCATTTCCATAACGGTACACTTGTGGTGGGTGCCCCTACGGTAATAGGTCATGAATTCGTAGGCAGAATCATCGGCCTTGATGAAAAAGAAGCTGAAAAATACGGTCTTAAAATAGGTGACAATGTTATTGCAGATATTGCCGTGCCTTGCGGTGAATGCATTCTCTGTAAAAACGGAGACGATGCAAACTGCGTGAATATGCAGGTCACAAACGGTGGTAGCATAGATGTTGCTCCCTATCTTTACGGCGGATATGCTCAGGTGAATTACACTCCGCTTTCAAATCTCATAAAAATTCCCGAAGATATCGACCCCGTTGTTGCGGCAACATTTGCTTGTCCCGGCCCCACAACAATCCACGCTTGTTTCCTTGCAGAAAAAGCAGGTGTGAATTTAAGTGACATCAATGTTGCGGTGGTGCAGGGACTTGGCCCCGTAGGCACTTTTGCTGTGATGTATCTTAAACGTATGGGTGTAAAAACTGTTTATGCCATAACAGCGGGAGATAACGCAAAACGCGAAGAACTGGCTGTAACTCTCGGTGCAGATAAAGTTTTCAACCTCACAAGAGAAGGCAAAGATAATATCACAAAGGCTTTGCAGGCTGAAAACGGAGGTCTTGGTGTTGACCTTTGCTTTGAAGCATCAGGTGCACCTCAGGCTGTGGTGCAGGGAATGGATATTTTAAGAAACCGTGGTGTATATCTTATCCCCGGTCAGTACAGCGCATCAGGCGGAATAGAAATTCAGCCTCAGATGATAACTTTCAAGGCTCTTCATATTATCGGTTCATCACAGTATTCAATGAAAGATGTTGAGGCTTATCTTGATTTCCTCGGCAAAAATCCCGATCTGTCACCTGTTATTGAAAAGCTCGGTTCAAAATACAAAGTTGAGCAGATAAACGAAGCTGTTGCTGATGCAAAAAGCGGCAACAACATAAAGACTCTCTTGGTTAGGTGATAAAAATGGAGCTTAAATTCACAGAAGATAAAATTAATGAGCATGTAAGAGGCATAAAGGCTGAAGTTTTTGACGGTCAGAATCTTGCAACGGGAGCATATTTCACAGTGCGTCCGTCCCGTTACAACAACGGCTGGATACCGACTCTTACCGTGGGCGGAGTAGCAACAGACCCCGAATACAGAAGAGAAGGTTATGTCCGCAGAATTCTTGAAACTGCTTTTGAGAAAAATTCAGAGTTCGGTGCATATGTATCGCTTCTTCATCCGTTTTCTTTTGCATATTACCGCAAATTCGGTTATGAAAAAGTTGCAGATCATCTTATTCTCGAATTTCCCATAGACGGACTCAGTTTTCTTCCCCGTGTAAATGATTTTGTGAAGCTCAGCGGTGAAGAAAGAGTAGGTGATGTGCTGAAGATTTTTGAAAAATTTTCTCAGGGCAGAAACCTTATGTTCCGTCGTTTCGGCAGTGAGCATCTTGCTCTTGAACCAGACCTTGATGAAAAAGTCACATACATCCGCTATCGTGATAATGAGCCGGTTGCTTATGTGACATTGAACCGTGAAAAAGTGTTCTATGTCAATCAGATGAGAAGTGTGAATCTTCACGTCAGGGAGCTGGCGTTTACAGATCCCGATGCTCTGCGTGATATATTCGGTTTTCTTCGTATGTTTGAGGGGGAAAACGACACGGTAAAGATTCACAACTGTGCAATGATTCCCGAAGTTGATATAATGCTCAGAAATTATATCCGTATTTCATATACAATTGTTCCCGATATTATGGCTCGTGTGCTTGATACTGAGAAGATGCTCTCTGCACACAGGTTCCCCGATGAAAAAGGCGGTTTCCGTCTTGCTGTCAATGATAATCTTCCGGGTGTCAGAGGCGTTTTTGAAGTTGAATATCAGGGCGGAGCTTGTCAGGTTACAAAACTTGCCGATTCTCCCGATATGTTTGCGGGAAAAACAGATGTTGAATGCACGGCACCTGCTCTTGCACAGATTCTTTACGGTTATCATTCCCTTACACCCGAACTTCTTCCATATATGGAGGGTGTAAAAGTCACGGGTAATCCCAAAGACCTTATCCGTGCATATCCCAAAGCAGTAAACGGTCTTTTTGAACATTTCTGATTAAAATTGATTCTTTTTATTGCAAAATAGAATTATCGTATGTATAATAAAACATAACACTTTTTAACAACACAAAAGGGTGATGAAAATGTTATCTAAAATAGTTGCTGTTTTTATGAGTATCATTTCCGTTTTCAGCGGATTGTTCTCACAGCTTTTCTCTGAAGCACAGCTCAAAAACGAACTTGCAAAGGGTAATTATGAAAGTCCGTATATTGTAAGACCTCTCGAGGATATAACAGTAAACGGTTTTTCTGTTGACGAATATACAGTAGTTGCTCCTGACGGTGCTCTTTATGTGAATGCGGCAGATACTCTCTGCGACGAGATTTATGAAGCCTGCGGCACAAAGATTGAAACTGCCGAAGCTTCTGAAAAGGCTTTCGTGATTGAAAGCGGTCTTTATGATACTTCAGATTTCAGCCTTAAGGTTGAAAACGGGAAAGTTTATATCAAGGGTAGCTCCGTTACAGGTATTTCAAGAGGTATCACAGCTTTTGCAGATGAAGTTATTGCTGAGGCAGAAGGCAGTTATGACTTTGCAGACGGTTATGAGTACACAAAAACATTCTCCGACTATGTGACATATGAAGAATTCGGTGCTGTCGGTGACGGCAAAACAGATGACGTCGATGCAATTGTAAAAACTCACGAATATGCAAACGAAAACGGTCTTGATGTTTTTGCAAATGAAACTGCAACATACTATATGAGCGGAGTGGCAAAAACAGCTTATATCAAGACAAACACAGACTGGTCAACAGCTCGATTTATTGTTGATGATACAAATGTTGAAAACAGAAGTGCATGGCTTTTCAATATTGCTCCCTCTCAGGGCAGTTATAATATAACAGACAAAGTAGCATCTTCTCTTAAGATTGATGCAGACAATATCGGCACAACTCTTCCCGAAAAGAGTCTTGTTGTGATTACTGATTCAAATGTAAAGAGATATATCCGCAAGGGTCTTAATCAGAATGACGGCAGCAATCAGACAGATGTTATTCTCGTTGATGAAAACGGCAATATTTCAGCAGATACTCCTCTTATCTGGGATTTTGATGCAATCACAAATGCAGTTGCATACCCCGTTGATGCAGAAACACTTACAGTAAAAGGTGGTGTCTTCACAACAATTGCAAACAATGCTCCCTCAGAGTATACATATTACACAAGAGGTATCCAGGTAAGACGTTCAAATACTGTTATTGACGGTATTTATCACAATGTTATAAATGAAGGCAAAACAGGTGCTCCTTATTCTGCTTTTGTCAGCATTTCAACTTGTGCTGATGTTACTGTAAAGAACGGTACATTCACAGGACATAAGAAGTATGCAACAATCGGCTCTGCAGGCTCAAGTGTGCAGATGGGTACTTACGACCTCGGTGCCGCAACAGCAGTAAATGCATCATTTATCAATTGTAATCAGACAAATGATATCACAGATGCAGATTACTGGGGTATTGCAGGTACTAACTACTGTAAGAATCTTGTGTACGACGGATGTGCGCTTTCACGTTTTGATGCACATCAGGGTGTTCTCAATGCAACAGTCAAGAATTCCGTTCTCGGTCATCACGGTATAAAGCTTATCGGCAGCGGAACGGCACTTATTGAAAACACAACAGTTCTCTCTGCAAGTTTTGTGGATCTTCGTGCAGACTACGGTTCAACCTGGAACGGCGACCTTATTATCCGCAACTGTAAGTTCTATCCCACAGATGTTTCAATGAATATCATCAATGCGGAAAATTCGGAAGATCACGATTTCGGCTATACCTGTTATCTGCCTCAGAGAATAGAGATTGACGGATTCTATGTTAACGGTGTGGGAACATATTATGTTTTCAATATGGTTAATTCAAAGCATCTTTTCGATTTCTATAATGCTGAATATCCCGTTGTTCCTCCCGAGGAAATAACAGTAAAGAATTACAGCAGTATGTTTGGCGGCGGCATTGACGTTTCAATGAACAAAGCAATATTCAAGGTTGAGATTTCAACATAAAAGTTATTTTACATGCAATCTGATTTTTCAGGTTGCATGTTGTTTTTTCTACTATCGGTAGGAGAGTATCAATTCAGAGGATATCTGTATATTTACTGCAACAGACACGGACTTATGAGAAAAAAGGTATAATTTCAGGGTGTTGTATCGGTTGATGCAACGCCTTTTTTTATTTTAGGGGATTAAAAGTGTTGTTTTTTCTTTTATTGTTATGATATAATCATCAATATAAACATCCTGAATATACAAGAGGTGTAAATTATGAATATAAAGCTTGAAGGCGAAATGAAAATACTGATGGGTGACCCTCACGCACCTCACGGTTATTGCGGTTGGCCTACTGTTGCAAGACTGCAGAACGGAAATATTGTTGTGGGTGCATCCTGCAATCGTGTTGAGCACGTTTGTCCTTTCGGCAAAGCGACTGTGATTTTCAGTGAAGACAACGGTGAAACATACTCCGACCCTGTTGTTATTATTGATACTGTTCTCGATGACAGAGATGTGGGACTTACAGCTTTCGGTGAATCGGGTCTTATTGTGACTTCATTCAACAACGAAAATGAATTTCAGCGTGAAAATATGCCACAGACTCAGGAATGCTTTGACTGTGTCAATGCCGTGACTCCCGAGGAAGAAGCAGAAGTGCTCGGTCCTACAATGCGTATCAGCAACGACTTCGGTAAGACATTCGGCAAACTTTACAGACCTCCTGTTTCATCTCCCCACGGTCCTACAGTGCTCAGCGACGGCACAATTCTGTGGGTCGGCAGAGTGCTTGGTTCTCATAATCAGATTGAAGCACACAAGATAAATCCCGAAAACGGTGAAGCTGAATTTGTGGGCAGTATTGATGTTGCTCCCTATGATTATCTTGATTTCTATGAACCTCACGCAGTTCAGTTACCCGGCGGAAGAATTGTCTGCCAGATGAGAGTTCAGAATTCAGACGAATCAATTTTCACAATGTATCAGTCAGTTTCTGATGATCTCGGCAAAACATGGAGTCCCGTAAAGCAGGTTATAAGTGACACAAGCGGTGCACCTCCGCATCTCTTTGTGCATTCTTCAGGTGTGCTTATTTCTGCATTCTCAAGAAGAACAATGCCCTGCGGTATAAGACTTGTTATGAGTAAAGACGGCGGTGAAACCTGGAGCGAAGAGTTTTCACTTTATGAAAATTACGAAACAGACGACCTGGGTTATCCTGCAACAATTGAGCTTCCCGACGGCACTCTTCTTACTGTTTTTTATGCAAGAGACAATGAGGAAGTTCACGCATTGATAAGACAGCAGAAATGGCGTATTGAAAATCTGTGATATTGCAAAACGTTGAGGTAACAAATGAAAAATTATAAAAAAATTATAATTATAATAACCGGCATTGCCATTCTTGTGGCGGGAATACTGTGTAAACAGGAATGGTTTCTTATGTTTCCGCTGTTTGTTTCTCTTTTTGCAATGGGTTTTCAGTCAGAGGCAAACAGAGTCGGTGCTCTCATAGGCGGTATCAACTCGGTGATTTATACTGTGGCATATGTCTATATGGGAATTTACGGCTCTGCGGCTCAGGCGATTCTTTTCAGTTTCCCCATTCAGATGCTCACATTTTTCAGATGGAAGAAAAACGCATACAAAAGCACAGCTGTTTTTAAGAAAATGACAACGAAGATGCGTATTGTAAGCTCAGCGGCACTTCTTCTTATCTGGGCAGCAGTTGCAACGATATGCTATTATTTCGATTATGAATATGCACTTCTTGACAGTTTCACATTCATTCTCGGTGTGGTTGTGCCCATTCTTACGTGGCTTGCATATATCGAGTATACATATCTCTGGATTGTAAGTGCCGTTGTGGGTGTTTTCCTGAATGTTCAGATGGTTATGAATGATTACAAGGAGACCACTTATCTGATATACGGTGTGTATGCACTTTACTGTGTTATCGGTGCATTTATGACTGTTCATAAATTTTATAAAGAGCAACAGTCAGAAGAAAATAAAAATTTAAGCAAAACTGTTTGATTTATTCAAAAACTCTGCTATAATAAAAATATTACAGCTCAGGAGGAATATTAAAATGGAAAAAAAGCTCAGCAAAAGAATATGGCTGAACATTATCATTTTCAGCTTTATGGGCGGCGTTGCGTGGAATCTTGAAAATATGTTTTTCAACACATTCCTTTATAACTCCGTTTACGGCGATGTTTCAGCAAACGCACTCGGCAACGTAATGGCTCCCACAACAGCTATCAGCCGTATGGTTGCACTTTCAGCAATAACTGCAGTTGTCACAACCTTTATTATGGGTACATTCAGTGAAAAAATGAAAAAACGTAAAGTTTTCATTTCTGTCGGCTACATAATCTGGGGTGTTATTACAGCTTCATTCGGTCTTATTTCAAAAGAAAACATCGCATCAATTTTCGGTCTCAGCGATGAAGTAAAAATCCTTGCTTTCACAGTATGGGCAGTTATAATTATGGATATGATTATGACATTTATGGGTTCAACAAGTAATGACTCTGCTTTCAGTGCATGGCTTAACGACGTTACAAACCCTCTTGTAAGACCTAAAGTTGAAACTGCACTTATGGTAGTAGGTCTTGTTTCAATGCTCGCAGTTATGGGCGTAGGCGGTCTTGCAGATTCAGGCACAATCACTTATACAGTATTCTTTATCGGTCTTGGTTCCGTTGTTGCACTCTGCGGTGTTGTTGGTCTGTTTTCACTTGAAGAGCCTCAGATCAAAGGTGAAAAAACAAACTCAAGCTACTGGAGCGACCTTTTCTACGGCTTCAGACCCTCAGTTATTAAAGAGAATGCAAATCTTTATCTTGTTCTTGCTGCTCTCGGCATTTACAATATCGCAATTCAGGTTTTCTTCCCCTATCTTTTCGTTTATCTTGAAAAGGTTATTCTTCCCGGTGTTGTTTTTGATACAAAGACAATTATTGCTGCTGTTATAGCAGTTGCTGTTCTTGCAGCAGGTGTTGTGGGAATGCTCAAGGCTTCAGGTAAAAACAGAATTGTTGCTTACCTTTGCACAATTGCTTTGTTTATTATCGGTCTGTTCACTCTTTCAACATCAACAAACATCGTTGTTGTGCTTCTCGGTATTGCACCCACTCTTATAGGTTATGTTGTTATTCACATTCAGCTTACTGCTACAATGCGTGACTTCATTCCCGAAGACAAAGTTGGTCTTTTCCAGGGTATCAGAATGATTTTCGTTGTTCTTCTTCCTATGATTATCGGTCCCGTTATCGGTGACATTGCATCACAGTCTTCAAGTATGACAATCGTGGAATACGGTGTTGAAAAGATTGTTCCCTCAACAAGTATGTTCTTCTGGGCAGCTGTTGTTGCAACACTTGTTCTTGTGCCCATTCTTATTCTTGCAAAGAAAAAGGCATTCAACTACAAAGAAGAAAAGTCAGAATAAAATAAAGCGGAGACTTCTTGCAGAAGTCTCCCTTTTTACTTTGTATCTTGCAAGTTGTGTTTTGTCGTGCTAAAATAAAAAAAAGAATTCTGAATTCAGGAGAAGTGATTATTATGCTCAGAAAAAGACAGGTGCATCTTGATTTTCATACAAGCGGACTTCTGCCCGTAGGTAAAAAGTTCTCAAAAGAACAGTTTCAGGCTGCACTCAAAGCGGGTCACGTTGATTCAATAACTGTTTTCTCAAAATGTCATCACGGATGGTCATATCATCCCAGTGATGTGAATGAGATGCATCCGGAGCTTGACTTTGACCTTCTTGCGGCTCAGCTTGAAGCTTGTAAGGAAATCGGTGTTAATGCACCCGTTTATATTTCAGCAGGCTATGATGAAAAGGACTATATAAAACATCCCGAATGGCATTATCACAGATCTGCGGATATTGATGATGTGAACGAATACAGAAACGAAGTTCATTTCCACACTCTTTGTTTCAATACGGGTTATCTTGATGCACTCTGTGCTCAGATTGAAGAGGTTATGCAGAAATATAATCCCTCAGGTATTTTTCTTGATATTGTTCATCCCAAAATCTGCTATTGTGAAACTTGTCTTTCAGATATGAAAAATCTCGGTCTTGATGTAAAAAATAAGGCAGACAGAGAAAAACATGCACGAATTGTTTTTGAAAAATACGTTACAAGAACAAACAATGCTGTCAGAAAATACAGCGAAACAGCAACTATTTTCCACAACGGAGGACATATTCCCAAGGGTGATTACTTCACAATTGAAGCAAACACTCATCAGGAGCTTGAAAGTCTTCCCACGGGCGGTTGGGGTTACGACCACTTCCCCCTTTCTGCAGCATATGTGCGCACACTCAAAAATACTGAATTCCTTGGTATGACAGGTAAATTCCACCATAGTTGGGGTGAATTCGGCGGATTCAAGCATCCAAATGCTCTTATTTATGAAACAGCACTTAGCATTGCAAACGGTGCAGGCTGTTCTATCGGTGATCAGCTTCATCCTCTGGGTGAAATGAATATGTCTACATATAATCTCATCGGCAAGGCTTATGCTCTTGTTGAAGAAAAAGAACCCTGGGTAAACGGTGCCGTGAATGTGGCTGATATTGCCGTGCTTAGTGAAGAATCAGTAACACATGACCGTGATGCTTATGCAGATATCGGCGCAAACAGAATGCTTCTTGAAAACAGCCGGCTTTATAACTTTGTTGATGAAACAGCAGATTTTTCAGCATATAAAATGCTCATTCTTCCTGATGTAAACGGTTATTCCGAAGAGACAGCAGCGAAGATAAAGTCTTTTGCAGAAAATGGCGGCAAAATTATTGCAACAGCCGAATCAATTGTAAAAGACGGCAAATTTATTCTTGATGTCGGTGCTGAATATCAGGGCAAGAACGAAATGACACCTTCATATTTAATTCCCTGCTTTGAAACAGTAAACGGCAACACCGAATATGTAATGCGTTGTAATTCTTACAAAATCAATGTTACAGACGGTGAAGTTATTGCAAAGATGCAGAATCC
>JAZUCO010000033.1:0-4296 GCA_045639185.1 Acutalibacteraceae bacterium | reverse complement strand
GAAGCCCTTCATCTTTGACTCAACTGAGTAACGGAGTGATACGGGATAATCGTCACCGCATGATTCCTTGATAGCCTTTACAACTTCAGCTGCGAAACGGTATCTGTTTTCAAAGCTTCCGCCGTATTCGTCTGTTCTCTTGTTAAAGAATTCGATTGCAAACTGATCAAGAAGGTAACCTTCGTGAACAGCATGAACTTCAACACCGTCAACACCTGCATCACGGCAGAGTTTTGCTGTTTTTGCAAATGCTTCGATGATTTCGTGAATCTGTTCCTTTGTCATTTCGGGACAGATGATATCCGGTGCCCAACGTGCAGGCTGTGCACTGGGAGAAGCAAGCTCGTGTGATGTGTCAAGAATGGGCTTGACGAGTTTTCTTGTGAACTTATTTCTGTGAAGAGGAGCAACGAGTTCGGTAATAGCCCATGAACGGCCCATACCTGCTGTCAGCTGAACAAACAGCTTTGCTCCTGTCTTGTGGATTTCATCCATAAATACTTTAAGATCTTCAAACATCTTGGGATTCTGCCAGAGCCACTTGCCCCAGAATGTATCACGAAGAGGAGCGATACCGGGGATGATAAGACCTACATTGTTATTAGCTCTTTCAAGGAAGAGTTTTGCAGCCTCCTTGTCAAAATGACAGCCGCCGAGTTCAAACCAACCGAAAAGAGATGTACCGCCCATAGGACACATAACTATTCTGTTCTTGATTTCAACGTTACCGATTTTCCAGGGAGTAAATAACGCTTCATATTTCTGATCCATATCTACACAACACTTTCATCTGAAATTTTTCGGAAATCATAGTTCCATTCTTTATAATTATATAATAAAGATATTTTTCTGTCAAGCTGTCATGTTAAATATTTAACAACATTTGGAGTATTCCGCAAGAATGTATGCCGTGCTATAATATTCTTGCATATATGCCAAAAACACCATGGTGAAAACGAGGTGAAAAATGAAAAAACTGATTTCCTTTATTCTTTCGGTCGTTATGACCGGAATACTTTTGTTACCCGCAAATGTGCAGGCTGCCGATATGAATTCAAAAGCAGGTGCAGTCAATATTTCAAGCGGTCATCTTAATGTAAGAAGTACTGCCGGCACATCGGGTGCAGTTACGGCAAAACTTCAGCAATACTCATTCGTAACGCTGATTTCTTCACAGGGTGACTGGTGGTATGTTGAATATGATAACGGCAAATTCGGATACTGCCACGCAGATTATATAACAACGCTTTCTTCAAAGGCGCATTCCGTCAACATATCTTCGGGAAGTCTGAATGTCAGAAGCGGACCCTCCACCGCTTATGCAAAAACGAGCAGTCTTAAAAAGAATGAAACCGTGCTTGTGCTTTCCGTATCAGGCGAATGGTCAAGAATACTCTACCACGGCACAAAAACGGGATACGTTCATTCAAAATATCTGGGCAGCACCGTTTCTGCCGACAGATACAGCGCAGTTTACCTGAATGTGCCTGATTTCAAACAGACAGACAGTCGTTGGTCAGATGTAATCATCGGCAATTCAGGCAAAACGATAGGAAGAATCGGCTGTGTTACAACGGGAATTGCAATGCTTGAATCCTACCGCACAGGCAAAACAATTTATCCCGATGCAATGTCAAAACGGCTCAGTTATTCATCTTCAGGCAATATTTACTGGCCCTCTGACTATGTTGTAACCACAAGCAACACTGACTATCTCTCAAAAATATACAACATCTTAAAGCAGGGCAAACCTGTTCTTTTCGGTGCAAAAAATTCATCAGGCGGTCAGCATTGGGTCGTGATTACAGGTTACAAAGGCGGTGACACTCTCTCAGCATCACAATTCACGATAAATGACCCCGGTTCAAACACACGCACTACTCTGCAACAATTTCTGAACAACTACCCTATCTTCTATAAATACTTCCGTTATTAATTTTACAAAACAAAACGGTTGCCGTACACCTGCGGCAGCCGTTTTCGTTTTATGTTGTAATATACAGATTTTTATGGTATACTCGTTTTATAAAAAGATGATTTGAGTGATTGCAATGAAAAACTTTTTCAGAATTGACTACAAATATACCGATTCTCATATTTTCAGCTACAGAAGCGGATTTCTTGTGTATGAAGAGAGATTTGCAGACGGTATGCTTATGCCGTCAGGTTATAACGCATCAGGCTATCCCCTTGACACTCTTCAGAATATCCCCACAAGGCTCGATTCTTCCGATTGGCAGGAGCCGTCTGCTTTCGGAATTGAACTTGACGGTCAGTGTGTTGATTTCCGTCTGAAATTTGTTGATTTCACCGTTGAAGAAGACGAAAACAAGTCTGAGGGCATTCTTACTCTTGAAAGTGAAATCAAACCCGTAAAAATCAGAATCCATACTGTCATTGACGGTACCCAGATATTTACAAGATGGTTTGAAATCGAAAATCTTTCAGAAAACAGTATGAATCTCAGCCGTCTTGAACTGCTTTCGGGCGGTCTTGAAAATATGCAGAAAAACCGATTTATATATGGTAATAACATCGAAGATTTTTATTCACTCGGTTATTTTGAGAATACTCACTGGGCAAAAGAAGGGCAGTTCACCTGGCGCAAAGTCACTCCCGATACTCTCACAATCGACACACGTTTCGGCAGGGACAGATTCCGCCATCCCCTCATTTTTCTGAAAAACAACATCACGGGAATGATGTATTTTTCACAGATTGCATACAGCGGCGGTTGCAGATTCAGCATTGATTACAACGCACACCGTGAAGACGATGACACATACATTTCACTTAAAGCCGAAATTACTTCATACAATCCTCTGACGGTGATAAAACCCTTTGAAAATTTCAGAACACCGGAAATTCATATGGGTGCTGTCATAGGCGGACTTGACGAAGCAGTCAATGAAATGCACGCACACACAAGAAAAATCCTGCCCAAGACTTCCCTTCTCGTAGGTTTCGGAATGGGTGCAGAGCACGATATGTCTGTTGAATGCACTAAAGAATATATGCGTCATGGTGCAGAAATGGGTGCGGAAGTTTTCCTTGTTGACGCAGGATGGTACTGTCCTCCCGATGAGCAGATGAAATGGGGTGAATACTGCGGCGATAACTATCCCCATCCCGACCGCTATCCTGACGGAATCAGAGAAATTTCCGACTACTGCCATGAGCTTGGCATGAAATTCTGTCTGTGGGCAGACATTGAAAACATCGGTTGGCGGTCAAAGATGAAAGATGCTCATCCCGAATGGTTTGCAAAGGATATTTACAGCAAAAGGGCAGATTCACTCATAGATATGACAAACCCCGAAGTGCTGAAATGGTGCGAAGAGGAACTCTCTCGAATGATTGAAGAATACAATATAGATATGCTCCGTGTTGACAACAACTGCTCTTACAGAAGCTATCACGGAATAAGCGAAACGGGTGAATGTCTGTCGCTGAGAAGATTCGACGCAATCTATAAGATGTACGATAATCTCAGAAAGCGTTTTCCCGATGTGGTTTTTGAAAACTGTGCGGGCGACGGTGGCAGAACAGACCTCGGAATGATGAAATATTTCAGCCACACATGGGTCAGTGATAATCAGAGGTCGCCCTACTCCGTTATGATAACAAACGGAATGACACTTGCGCTTCCTCCCGAAAAAGTTGACAGACTTTTTGCAGGTATGGGATGTCACGATCAGGGCTCACTTGATTTACATATGAGAAACTGTATGCTCGGTCATATGAGTCTTAACACGGTAACACCTTTCGGCAGTGAAAACAATCCTCTTCAGATGGAATTCGTGAAGCACAGCGTTGATGTCTACAAGAATTTCATAAGAGATTTTCTGCCCGAATCAAAAATCTATCATCATACTCCCGATACTGTTGAAACGCACAAGAACGGTTTTTCATGCATTGAAATCACATCAGCAGACAAATCAAAGGGTGCGATAACTGCATTCACACTCGTGAAGCCTGAAACAGATGTATTCACTGTTTTACCAAAGGGCATTGATACCGGAAAAACATACATCATCACCCTTGACAACAACAACGAAACTTACGAAATTTCGGGCAGGCAGCTCAGAAGCCACGGCATCTCAATCAGAATACCGACAGCATTGTCGTCGGAGCTTATACTTTACAGAGAGAAACAATAATTTAGCGAAGCAGAAATTAATTGATATATCGTAGGGGCGATGATTCATCGCCCGGCACGAATGTGCATTTTCCGAAGGAAAATAAAACGGCAGAGCCGTTATTGTTCGCTTTGCTCACAATCGGGCGTTGGATCAA
>JAZUCO010000032.1:0-8261 GCA_045639185.1 Acutalibacteraceae bacterium | reverse complement strand
GTTTCAGTTTTTACTGTTGCAGAGCCTTCTTCATAAAGAACGTTTGAAGCAGGAACAACATTGATTCTGAACCAGTCATATGTTCCGTCGTCACGCTGAATAAGAACATAACCCTTTGATCTTGCTTCCTCACCTGATGCATCAGGCTGGAGAGCATAAACAAGATCCTGATTACCGTTTGCAAAGCTGATGATTGCATCACTGTCTGCAGAATTGAGTTCTGTTTTATAGGTTGACTGTTTGCCGGGTGTTGTGTCAACAGAAACAAGAGTACCGTTAACATCATTATCAAGCATCTGTGTACCGAAGTCAAGAACATAAGTATACTCGGGAACATTGATAATATTCATCGGGTATCTCTTTCTTGCATCGTTTCTTGCAAGAAAATCGTTGTTAAGATAAAGACCTGTTGTCTTGTCGTCTGTTGCGTTAACGTTTTCAAGGTCTGCATCAGGTTTAAGAGTAAGACCTGAGATTGAAACAACAAACTTCTTACCTTCGTGTGAAGTTGAAACATAATTTTCTGAGAAATTAAAGCCGTTAACAGTAACAGTATAGTTATTGTTTGTGAAGTTTGCAGTTATATTTGATGAGTTTGTTGCCTTATCATCATTAAAGTAGAGTCTGTCAAGACCGTCATATGCAGCAGGAATTTCTTTGTATGAAACTTTATAGTTTGACATATCAAAAATATTGCTGATATTTTCACGGATGATTGTATTATTATCAACTTTGAGATATGCCTTTGTGCTGTTTTTAATAGTTGATTTGATAAGTGAGTTTGCAAAGCTTACATCAGCTTTTGCATAGTAATTGATATCTGTATGCTTGTTTCTGTCACCTGAAGCAGTAAGACTTTCAGCATTGATATAGTTAGATGATGAATAATCAAAGAAGTTCTTTACGTTGTTTGAATTTTCATTAACACCACCGACTTTGATTGTATAAACAAATGCGCCGTATTCTTTACAGTCTTTTGCCATCTGAATAGCATTGTTTATTTTGTCAGTTGTGATATCCTGACCTGTTGTTATCAGGAAAACACAGGCAGCTCTGTCACCTGCGGCAGTATAATCCTGACCGCAAAGGGCAAATGTATTTGCAGCTCTGGAAAGACCAACAGAAGGCTGTGCAATATTTCCTGAAGAAGTCAACGCATTTACCTGGTTTCTGAATATTCCGAACTGCGAATTATTGAAATAAATCTTTGACCAATCTGTACCTGCAACTGATGTTGATGTTGTAACAGAGCCGGAGCTTGAAACCATATATGAAGTTGCATTTGTTGAGTTGTTGAATGTTACAAGAGAAATACGATGATTTGTATTATCTTCTGCAATACAGTAAGACATTTTTTCAACAAACTGCTTTGTTGCTTCAAGACGTGTAGGTGCAGCATTTGTATAATATGAAGCTTTTACATATATACCGTCTTGATTATGAGTATATTCCATTACTTCATATGATGCTCTCTTGGAATCTGAGTTTCTTGAACTGTGGTAGTCGGTTCTGTATCTGTCTGCATTTACATCAGCCATAACAGCAGCTTCATTTGCCCATCCAAGATTCTGCTGATTTGCAATGAATGCTTCATCTGTTATTCTGTAAGATTTATCCTGTGACCAGTCTGCACCGCCGGCAAAGTTACCGTGAGTCATAAAGCCGAATTTTGAAAGTCTGTAACATCTCTTTGTTATGGGATGTTCAGCCCAGAGCCAGATATCTCGTGTATATTTATCATCTTTTTTATTGTATGCAACATGTATCTGACCGAATTCACCGTCAGGGAACTTGAAATAATAATTACCGGAATGTGCAGTATTATATCTTTCCCCCTCATTAAAGAAACTACCGCTTTTATCACCGCAAGCCTGTCCCATTGTAAGCGGATCCCAGCCGCTTTCTGTACGATAACCCTGACCGTCGTATGTTGTACCTTCAGTATCAACAACAAAGATAAAGTCTGTGGGTCTCTGAGCAACATCCATATACTGAACAGCCGCAGTTGCGTATGTTTCAAGGTTAAGAGTGTATGTACCGTCTGCCTGAAGTTCTGCATTAAGGTCTGTGTACACGTCTGTTTCAAGTGTACCTGCATAGGGATCGGGAACTTTCATATAGATACTGAAATAACCGTATGAATAATCGGGAATTGAACCCATAACGTTGCTGCCCTGACCGGGGAAAATTCCAAGGGCATCTGTATGGAAAGTACCGTTCACTTCTGTTGCACCGTTATAAGCAGGAACATAATCTGAAATACTGTGATTCAGATAATACTGTGTGAATATATCGTTAGCACCATTTATTGTGCCGTCATTACACCAGATATAGCTAGGCTCATTGCCGCCACCATTTTTCGCATTGGTTGTAAAAAGATAGAAGTTACCCTTATCATCTGCAGGAAGAACACCGATTTTTGCTGTGTCACTGCTTGACATAATAAATGCACGTTCATTGAATGTAAGGTATGAATTTGTACCGAAATAGAAATCTTTGTTCTTAAACTGAATACTGCTGCTTGCAGCATCATATGTAAGATTCCATCTGATTGATTTCTGATTATCATCAGTCTCATTAAGATAAATTACATCATACTCATTGTTATTATCATCAATGATTGTATCTGTTGAATAACTTGTTATAGGATAACCGATGATACCAATTGAGTCACCGGTATTTGCAAAATTA
This sequence comes from Acutalibacteraceae bacterium, assembly GCA_045639185.1. GTDB lineage: Bacteria > Bacillota > Clostridia > Oscillospirales > Acutalibacteraceae > UBA1081. Next base: position 5,570 of record JAZUCO010000032.1, on the reverse strand, counting down.
TTTGCTTTGGGAAGTTTTGCTCCGTTGTAGTTACCGAATGAGTCCAGAGCATAAATAATATTCTTCTGTGAAACGGGGTCTTTTTCTGAAGATTCAAATGCTACAATATATTCTGTATCAGCACCTGAAATCTGCGAAAGGTCTGTTACTTTTTTGTAATAGATTGAAGAAATTTCTTCTACGGGACGTTTTTCACCCATAATTGCGTACTGGTCGATCTTCCAGATAACGTCAACAGGCTCCCCACATTTATCTGATTCCTTACCGTTATAGTTCCATGCTGCACTTTCTGCAAACATATACAGATAGTCATTCATAACGCAGAGTGCTTCACCCATTGCAAGAATATCCTTGTTACTTGCACCTGTGTTTTTATCAATACCGAACTGAGTTACTGTGTTTGCGGAAACAAGATGACAATTTCTTGTTCTGCCGTTAACAACAAGAGATTTTGTACCGGGAGCATTGATATCAATATCAGCAATTGCAAGTGCACGTACATGTGTGCTACCGCTCATATCTCTGCTCCATGAACGGCTCATGTAAATCTTGCCCTTATCAACCATCGCATACTGAATCTTGTCAAAAGTATTATCAATAGCAATAGCATAAGTGGGGTTACCTTCACAACCGATACCTTCATACTGTGAATCAGGTGTAAAGCCCTCTGCAGGAGCATATTCTGACACAGAAATATCTGTAATTACAAAATCACGGTCTGCAGAAATAGCATCCTGGTCAAAACGCAAAGTATATGTACCTGTGAAACTGCCGTCTGTTGACTGTGTTGTAGGCCATGAGCTGTCTGTACCTTCTGATTTAAGACCTGCAGTGAAAACCAATTCATAATGGAATCTGCCGTCTCCGATAGGTGTAATCTTAAGATCTTTTGCAAGTTTTACATCCATATGCTTACCGTTTGGCGCAAACATATAAAAGTCTGTGTCATTGTTATAACTGTTTACAATGAATTCAAACTTATATTTTACACCTTCTGTGAGCTTCATCGTTGCAAAATTATCTGTAAATTCACCTACAGGTGTACCACCGTATTTGATTGAACCGCGGATTTCAGCATTTGAACCGTTATGGTTTGTTGCTGTATATGTCATTTTTGAGCCTGAGATTTCTTTACTGCCTGAAGGCACAGTAATCTGCACATGGTTATAGTTCTTTGAAAGATAATACCATTCTTCTGCTGATGAATTACCTGCAAGCTTATAACCTAAAAGCATACTGTTATAGCTTGTATTAGCAGGCTGATTATAATCATACTTATCATTTTTGAGGTAGAAGTTACCTGTCCAGAGAACACCTTCATCATAACAGCAGTATGATGTATAGGCAGTATTCATTTCTCCTGCACAGTCAATGCTGCCCTGAAGTCTGATATCCTTTACAGTGCCCTTGGGAACATCCATTTCTGAAAGAGGAACATAACTGATTTTTGACTTTGTATCAGCATAGTAGAAATTATACTTTGATGCCGCAATACCACCGCCGTGGCTAGTATTTACAGAACCGTCTGCATCAAACACTCTGAACAATGCAACAAACTCTGTTGTAACAGCATCAAGAGCATAAATTACTGAATTCTTACCGCTGCCGCTTGCATCATAAGCGGAAATAAGAATCCATTCCTTCTCTGCCCAATATGTCATACCCTGGGGTGTGTAGTCATCAGTTGATGACAGACCGGGAATAACAAAATTTGTGGGCCAGTTTGTAGTACTGTCACCGAAATATTTTGCACGGTAACCTGCATACACATTCTCATAATTTGACACAACTCTCTTCTGTGTGATGCCACCGAGAGTTATGTCTGCCGCCGATGCTTCAATATCGAAGAGTGATGACAAATCACCTACACCGGCGAAAACACTGAGTACCATTATTGCACTGAGCAAAAATGATAAAACTCTTTTTCCTGTTTTCATCTTAAATTACCTCCGTTAAATTTTTCAGAATTAATTAAGAAATTTTCGCATAGTCTGTGATATTCCTCTGCCTTTTTGCAGGCATATTCCGGAATACCGCTGAATTCACCCGTCTCCGCCTTTGAAACTGCCGCGCACATATCACAATAATTTCTGTGCTCACAATTCCCGCATTTTACGGGTAAATTTATATTTTCACGCATTGCACGGATATTCTTCCATGCCGCGTCAAAATCCGCAATCTCACAAGCAGGTTCATTCATCATACCGCAAGGGGTCATTTTACCATCCCACGTTACCCAGAATGTGCTGAGACCTGCTCTGCAGTTGATTTTCTCACCGCAGTCACCGTCAATCTGAGGTGTATGCCGCTTATCTCTGAAATCAACTATGTATCTGCAGAAATCTTCATCACCGAGATGATGTTTCTGCCACTCAAACTGCGCTTTTGCCGCTTCTGCCGCATCAAGCCTTACCGTTTCACCCGATGTACGCACGGGAGAAAACATATAACTCACCGGCTGAACGGGTACGCCGAGCTTCTTTGCAAAATCATAAGCCGACAAAGCATCGTCTTTATTATAAGGAGTGATGCTGTAATTAAGTTTCACATTGATTCCTGCCGAAACACACTTCATAACAGCCGAAACAACTTTTTCAAAAACATCACTTTTACCGCAAAGCTTACTGTACGTCTCTGCCGATGTGCCGTACAGCGTGATATTCAGCCTCTCGGGCGGATACTCCGTAAACAGCCTGATTTTATCATCATCCAGCAGGACTCCGTTTGTATTGACGGTAACCATCATTCCGCTTTTAACACAATATGTATAAATCTCATCAAAATCACGGCGCAGAAGCGGTTCACCGCCCGTGAGAAGAAGCATAAGAGTCCCCTTTTCTTTTGCCTGACGTGCAAGGGACAACCACCACTCGGTGTCTTTCTCCTTAGCTTGGGCCGAAAGGTCATTCTCTTTTCTGTGAATGTAGCACATTCTGCAATCAAGGCAACAACGGGCTGTAAGCTCGAATGTGCCCCCCAGAGGTGTGCCTGATTCACCTGCTTTGGTGAACAATCGGTTCATATATAAATCAAGATTTATTTCCAACTGCTCATCCCCTTAAATTTATCAGCCGTAAACGGCTTTTTTAAGCACCGAAACTGCATCTGCATCAGGTGTGCAGGACAAATGATAAACCGGCACTCTGCCGAGAATATCAATCAGCACATCAACACATTTTGCCCTTTCATCGGGTGCGATGTAATCAAGATAGATGTTATCCATAAGCATCTGCAACGCTGCTGCACCCTTGACCGGTACAACGGTGTTTTCTTTTGCCTGACTCAGAAGCACTATCGCACGAAGAGGTGAAGAAACATTATGACAGATGTTACTCGTTCCGCAGAACGGAAGCCCGTGAACAAAAACTCCGTCTTCCTCAGCAGAAATACCTGCCTTGTCACCATTAATGATCTCTGCGCCCTCATATTTCTCCCACAGTGATGCCTGAGTGCTCTTACCCGTTCCGCAGGGTGCAGAAAAAATTATTCCCTCGCCCTGATAACAGATATACGATGCGTGAAAAAGCAAAGCCTTTTTCTCAAGCAGTAACTGCCCCAGTGAAACCGTGCTCCACATATACCGACTGTCCATAAGAACATTGTAATTCCTGCTGACAATCTCTGTTTTACTGCAGATTACATCATCTGCGGTGAAAACAGTTGAACTGCCGCTGTCCGTGCCCATATTCTCATAACGTGTAAGCTGAGAACCATTGCTGTAAACGGAAACTCCGTCAAATGAAGCAATAAGCTCACCCTGCGGCTCCGGCAATTCATCCCTTTTAATGCAGGTAATGCTGATATCTGCCCCGTCATCATCTGATTCAAACTTCTTCCACAAGTCATTATCCTCAGGAAAATAATCAGCAGAAACACATATCTTTTTGTTACACAAAAAATAACATTTTCTCATAATTGAATATAATCCTACATTTTGGTACTATATATTATATACTTATAATGCAACAAAGTCAACAAATTTGATTTTTTATACATAAAATTTGAAATTTTCTACAAAAGCAACAAAATATTTTTCCAGATGCAAATAATATTAACATTTTAACAAAAAAAAGCACCACAAAAGGTGCTTTTTACTGTATTATTTCCTGAGTTTTTTGAGTACTACGCCTGCAGGCAATGTCAGAATCACCGCAAGGACACATAAAATATTGTGAAAACTTGAAATTTCGGTGATATTCATTTTTTCAGGCACACCAACAAAGAAGTAAACCGCCGCAATATAAACAATCATCAACGGAAGAAGAATTGAAACAAGCTTTGTTGTTGAAATCTTACTTGCATTGAATCCGAATCTGACATTGAGAATCACCACAATCGCAATCGCAAGAAGAACCGCAATTACCGTTGCAATAATCTGAACATCAGAATCAGCATAGCGCTCAAGCACGGGTCTTACAATACTGATACCAAGCATAAATACAAATCCCAGTGCAAACTTCAGTACATCAGAAACCTTATCGGGCACTTTTGCAAATGAAAGTTCAGGCACATTTTCGCAGTCTTTAAGTGTAAGAATAAATGCTGTAATGATTCCGCCTGCAATAAAGCCCGTAAAGAATTCCCAGCAGCTCCAGGGATAAATGAAATCAGGCCATGTTGCACCGCTCTGCATATGATATCCGCCGTTGCCGAAATAGAAAAACAAATCTGAAACCGTAATTGAAAATGCAAACGCACAGGACACAACAAAACCTGTTTTTGCACTGATTTTATCTTTGATGATGAATCTCACCGCAAGAAGTGATGCCGCTGAGCGGAATACTGATGAGATTATCTGAATCATTGAAAAATAATGTCTTCCGCCGAGGATTTTTTTACCCCAGGATACATTATCAAAATGCTGAAGATAAACCTTGTAGACATCGCCTTCGATACCTGCTTCTGCAAGTCCTTGTTCAAAAAGGTCAACCGCTTCAGGCTGAATAAGGTTGAAAATAAAATGTGAAACCGTTGCCTTTGTCACAAGATCTGTTATGTAAAAAACAGCAATAAGTATAATAAAATCCTTGATTTTCCATTGTTTGTCGCTGTAGCCTCTGCCAAGCATTATACCAAAAATAGTGGCAACTCCGAAGCCGAGACTGAGCATAAGGAAAACTGCTGACCACACAGACACATACAGCCATGACTCACCCTCTGCCTGCGGCTGCTGCAGCACACCCGTTATCTGATTAAGAAGTGTCCCCCATGCGGGTACAGTCAGCATAAAAGACAAGGATGTGAGCGTAAGCCAGCTCATATCAAGTTTTTTGCGTTCTCCTTTTACAAGAATAATGAACATTGTGAACACAAAACCGGCATTGAGCAATCCCCATGATGAACCCCAGCCGTTTTCGCCTCTGACACGCCAGAGGAAACCGAGAAGCATTGCACCTGCCAGAACAGCAAAAACATTAAAAAATTTATTGTTTTTTACCTTTTCCATAACTTCACCTCATTTACGTATTTTATTATATATTCGCTGCAGAATTAAATCAACATTATTTTTTATAAAAAACAAAAAAAATGCCGTCTTCTGACAGCACCGAACAAATTTATAATACCACAAA
>JAZUCO010000031.1:0-5636 GCA_045639185.1 Acutalibacteraceae bacterium | reverse complement strand
TCGCCTGCTTCAAGAGTTGTGAAGAGTGAAACGCTGATAAGCAGGTCTGCGATGATTGCAAGAATGATTGTAACAATAAATGCTGCTTTAGGCATATGGAAAAAGCTGTTTTTCCAGGCTTCGGGGTACTTTTTGAGAAGTTTGAACATAAGACAGTTGTTGATGAGATTGAGAATCATTGTGGGAATCATCATAAGCGAGATGAGGTCATCAAGCCCCATATCAACAAACACGGGAACAATTGCAATTATGTAAAGCACAAGCATCATTACCCAGGGGTAACCCTTTTTGTTTTTCTTGCCGAGGAATGCGGGAAGCCAACCGTCTTCAATTGTTGCAAGCATAGGATGCTGAACACCTGCAATAGCACCGTAAAGTGATGTTGCAATTGCAAAACAAGCACCGCCGAGAGTAAAAATAACGTAAATTGCACGGGGGAATATCTTTTCAGCAACGACACCGAGATTCTTGTCTGCAACCTGGTCAATGGGAAGAACACCTGCTGTTACAATAGCAATAAGAACATAAACAATCATAACAACGAATGATGCAATAAGAATTGCCTTGGGAAGTGTTTTCTTGGGATTCTTTGCATCGGGAGTCATTTCAATGGGTCTTGTTGCACCCTGACACGCAAAGCTCATCATTGCAACAGCCATAATGAAGCCGAAAGGTCCGTCACTGAAATAGCCTTCAGATGCAGGGTTTGCTGTTGAAAAATCAACTTTAGGAAGACCTGCAATGATATAAACCAAAAGAGAAAGAATCAGTACACCAACCATTATAAGATTGAATTTACCCATAAATTTTCCGCCAAGGAAAGTTGTAGCAAAGAAAAGCGTAATGATTCCGATTGCCACAAACTTTCCGAATGGTTCAATCTGAGGGAATATGATTGACGCATATTCTACGATTGAAAGTCCGTACATTGCAAAGGCAAGACCTACAAAAATACCTGAAATTGCAGAAACACCTACAAGAAGGGGAGGCTGAAGAAGTGCTGACTGGCTGTAGTTGCCGCCTGGCAACACAAACATACCCGACATAAGTGTTTTGTAAGCATAAGCGAAAAGCACAACTATACAGGCGCATACGAGTGCAAGCGTTATTGATCTTCCCGTAAAGCCGATTGCCGTACCCATTGAAACGAAGATACCTGATCCGATGCAGTTGCCGATACCGTAACACGCAAGCTCGGCAACACCTAATTTCTTTTTGTTTTCAGAACTTTTTTCCTTTGACATATCAATTCCTCACTTTCTGAGAATTTTAATGATGTCTTTCACATCAGGGAAGTCAGTCATTGTCTTTGCGTAGTGTGCGTAAGTGATATTCATATCCTTGTCAACAGCCACAAAAGCGCAAAGCTGATTTTCACGGGGACCGTCTGTTTCTTCAGCAGGAGATAATGCTGAATTGACGGATTCAATCATATCAAGACTAAGCATTTTATACACATTTTTGCCTATCACAAATTCAACAAGCTTGTCACCTGCGAGCATATTTACAATGCCGTCTGCTTCAAAGACATTATACATATCGTAAAGCTTGCATTCTGGGTCTGCAATGAGTTCAAACGGATATTTCTTCTGATTTTTTGCGAGTGTACTCATATTGCTCTGCATAACGAATTTTATATCATAACCCATTGCTTTGAAAAGGGGGTATGCTGCAGTAAATGAAGCAAGAAGCACTTTGCAAAGCTCACATTCATAGAATCTTGAGAATATAATGAATGTTTTACCGCTGAGAGTTCTGTCTGTGCCTTTTGGTGAGTCATAAACAAAGTTTTCGAGCTTTTCACCAACAGTGAGTGTCTTATGATAAGGCTTTTCGTTTTTATTCCATTCTGCTCTGACTTCTTCAACAGCATTTTTGAATCTGTCAAGAGCTTTTTCTATTGTAACTTTTGCACAGGCAAGGTTGATACGCTGAAAACCTCTGCCGAGAGGACCGAACATCTCACCGTTATCAAGATAAAGTCCTGCTTTTTCAAGCATTTTTTTAAGCTCAACGTGTGTCATACCGAGCTTTCTCATATCAAGCCACTGCAGATATGTTCCCTCAAGAGGGTAAACTCTGATTTCGGGGAAATGCTCTGCCATAAAGTTTTCAACAATCACCGCATTTTCGTGAACAACAGTAATGAGTTCATTGAGCCAGTCTTCACATTCATTGTAAGCGGCAATGCAGGCAGGGTAAGCAAAAATATTAAGTCCCATCTGCATATTGAAAAGCGAACAGGCAGTTGCTTTTGCACGTGTTTTTGAGTCGGGAATGATAATGTTTGAACACTGAAGACCTGCAAGATTGAATGTTTTGCTGGGTGCTGTGCAGATTGCAATATTGTTGAGCACAAAATCGCCCACATTTGCCATAACGGTATGTTCATAACCGGGCATAATCAGATCGTGATGAATTTCATCATCGATAATGAAAACATCATTTCTGCAACAGATATCTGCAACCTTTTTAAGTTCTTCTTTTGTCCATACTCTGCCTACAGGGTTGTGAGGATTACAGAAAAGAAGTGCACTTGCTTTTTTACATTTTTTCTCAAGGTCAGCATAGTCAATTTCATATCTGCCGTTATTTTCAATAAGTTCGCTGTAAACTATTTTTCTGCTTTTTGCAAGTACAGCCATATCGAACGGGTAATAAACGGGAGTGAGAATGATTACACCGTCACCGGGTTTTGTGCTTGCCTGAATAAGAATTGCAAGAGCATCAACAACACCGGGAGTGTTGATAATCCATTCTTTTTTTACGTCAAAATCGTGTCTGCGTTTCATCCAGGAAATAACTGCATCAAAATATTTCTCTGTCGGGCTTGTGTATCCTAAAACCTGTGTTTCAGCAGTCTTTTTTATTGCATCAACAATCTGGGGAGCAGGGAAAAACTCCATATCAGCAACAGAAAGAGGAACAAACTCAGGTGATGCATTTTTTGCACCGTTCCATTTGTTGCTTCCGCAATTACGTCTGTCGGGAATGCTGGTAAAATCGTATTTCAAGGCGTTCACTCCTTTTGTAATTTCTATAAAACAAGTATAACAATCCGCGTTGACATTATCAAGTTAATCTGCTAAAATTTTTTTCAGAAAATTATACGGAGGGATTTAGCGTGAGTGTTGTGATTGCCGTTCCTCAGATGGGCACAGATCTTTTCAGAAAGTATATGAAGAGTAAATATGTAAAAAGCCTTGAAAGAGCAGGTGCAAAAGTTTGTTGGATTGAACTTGATGATACAGAAAAAGCAGTTGAAGAAGTTCTTTGCTGTGACGGTCTTCTTCTTCCCGGCGGTGCAGATATCGAGCCTTCGCTTTACGGCAGAGAAAGAGAAGCAAAGTGCGGAACACCAAATGAACTGCGTGATAAATACGAATTCCTGATATATAATGAATTTGTGAAAACAGGCAAGCCGATTCTGTGCATCTGCCGAGGTTTTCAGCTCCTGAATGTTGCAAACGGAGGCACTCTTCATCAGGATATTGCAGGTATAAAAAAGTGCAGTCATTCCGATTTTCTGAAGCGTGCAAAAGCAATTCATAACGTAATCGTTACCGAAGATACAAAGCTTTTTTCTGTTATCGGAAAAACAGAAACGGGAGTCAACAGTCTTCATCATCAGGCAGTTGAAAAAGTGGGAGAAAATCTTATTGTTTCTGCTGTCAGCGAAGACGGATTTGTTGAAGCGGTTGAGCTTTCTGACCATCCTTTCTGTGTAGGTGTGCAGTGGCATCCCGAACATATGAGCAAAAAAGACGCATTGCAGCAGAATCTTTTTAATCAGTTTGTTTCTGCCTGCAAAAAAATATAACACAAAGACACCGCTTCATTCAGTTGAAACGGTGTTTTTTTGCATAAATTTAACTTTTTCGGACTTGCAAAACAGAAAGAATCTTTTCATATACTTCATCGAGGTGGTATGATGGATTTTTCTGTTTTGTTGCAGTTTTTTGAGAACATTATTCTTTTTGCACTGCATCTCGGATCGCCGAATCTTTTTCCCAGACCGTTGTCAAAAAAAGAGGAAGCCGAAGCTCTGAGGAAAGCCGCAGAAGGTGACAAACAGGCAAGAGATCTTCTGATTGAACACAATCTTCGTCTTGTGGTGCACATAATCAAAAAATATTACTCGGCGGTGAATGATCAGGATGACCTTGTTTCTGTCGGCACAATCGGACTTATTAAAGGCATAAACAGTTTCAGGTATGACAAAGGTGCAAGACTTGCCACATATGCCAGCAGATGTATAGAAAATGAGATTCTTATGTATTTCCGTGCTCAGAAAAAAACAGCTCAGGATATTTCAATGAATGAACCCATCGAAACCGACAGTGAGGGGAATCCGCTGACACTTGCAGATATAATCTGTGTTGAAGATACAATTGTTGATGATATTCAGGAAAAGTCTGATGTCAGACGTGTGCGGAGTCTTGTCAGAAATATGCAGAATGAACGGGACAGAACAGTTATAATTCTCAGATACGGTCTTGACGGCAATGATCCTCTCACTCAGCAGCAGGTTGCTGATTTTCTCGGTATTTCAAGAAGTTATGTTTCCCGTATAGAAAAAAGAGTTCTTGATGATATGCGCAAAGACTTTGAAGATGAATGATAATTGCTTTTTATTGTCTATTCTCACAAATTAATGAAAAAATTCTTGTATTTTTTTTATTATTATATTATTTTGTTTATTGACATTTTACTGCAAATGATGATATAATCAGCATAAGGTTTCTGTGACTGACGGATAAGCGGAATTGACCGCGGGGAGCAGAAATGTTTTGCTGATTGATTTCAGTAAATGCCGACCGTCTGGGCAGTCCTCGGGATAGGACTGTCTTTTTTTATTACAGACATGAAAGGAATCAGAATTATGAAAAAAGTTGCAATCATAATGGGTAGTGACTCAGATTTACCCGTTGTTGAAAAAGCTATCAACACTCTTGAAGAGTACGGAGTGCCTTTTGAGGTTCATGTTTACTCTGCACACAGAACTCCCGCAGAGGCTAAAGAGTTCTCAGAAAATGCACGAGCAAACGGTTTCGGTGCTATAATTGCGGCAGCAGGTATGGCTGCGCATCTTGCAGGTGCAATTGCTGCAAACACAACTCTTCCCGTTATCGGTATTCCCGTTGCTGCTAAGTATCTTGACGGTATGGATGCTCTTCTTTCAACTGTTATGATGCCCACAGGTATGCCGGTTGCAACTGTTGCTGTCAACGGTGCGGCAAATGCGGCTCTTCTTGCAATCCAGATCCTTGCGGTTACAGATGCAGAGCTTGAAGCAAAGCTTGCAGACGCAAGAAAAAAGGGTAGTGCAACTGTTCTTGAAAAGAACAAGGCAATTGAAGAAAAATACAACAAGTAAATTTTGCTGAATTGGGACGAAGAGACTCTTCGCCCCGATTTTCGCATTAAAAAATAGTAAAATTATTTCAAAATTCCAAATACAGGAGGAACAAACAATGAAAAGTTTCAGTGAAAGCTACAAAGAAGCAGGCGTAGATATTACTGCCGGCTACAAAGCTGTTGAACTTATGAAACAGCACATCGCAAGAACAATGACAGGTAACGAGGTTTCAGACATCGGCGGTTTCGGTGGTCTTTTCAGCCTTGACCTTACAGGT
>JAZUCO010000030.1:0-16289 GCA_045639185.1 Acutalibacteraceae bacterium | reverse complement strand
CTTCAGAAGACTCTTCGGTATGGCTTAATTAAAAACTTGTATAAATAGTTTTCCCCGGTGCTTCGGCACCGGGGTTTTTGTTTTATTAATTAAATATTCATAAAACAAGATACAATGTTTATAATTTATTTTTCAAACAATGTTAAAATATTAAAGTAAAGGAAATGGCTGTACGAGTTTCACGGTCATTTCTCCTTACATAGTTTGAACACGAAAACTCCTCGGATTAATACCCGGGGAGTTTTCGGCTTAACAGATTAAAACAGCGAGGTGAATTTCACCCCGCTGTTAATTTTTTTATTCTTTTCTGTTTATGATGAGTGTCTTTCAAGCATCATATATGCTGCCATACAGACTCTTGCGGCATCTGCATTATAAAGCGGATACTGATGCTCAGGATATCGCTCTGCATAGGTTTCCATATAAGTTACCGTGCGTCCTACGTCATTCATATATGCTGCGGCAAGTACATTTGAACCCCAGCTGAAGTCTGAATCAATTTCGTGTTTTTCCCAGGCAAAAGCTTCGCAGAATTTATCATAAAGAGTGTTTGCACGCTTTGTGTCAGCACCGATAACACCGTGAATTATGGGGAAAACCTGTGCTGAAACTGAGGGGTAAAAACTGTTCCAGGAAAAATCGTGTGCGTTTCGTCCGTTTTTGAAAATCGCAGTTACATAACGGTTTTCGGAAGCTTTCCAGAGTTTGCTCTCAATTGCGTTTATAATTATTTCCGCATTTGTTTCGCAGGTTGTGATAACTTCGTTGAAAGAGGAATCAACTGGGATAATAACCTCTCTGAAAAGGTCGGCAGCCATAAGCGCACCCTCATATACTTCGCAGTTATCCATAAGATATTTTACTTCGTAGTCGGGTCTTGCATATGCGAGACCTTTATGAAGTGTTGTAAACATTGATTTCACGATTCGTGCCATTTCGTCTTTGTGAGAGATGATGTATTCTTTATCACCTGTTTTTTCATAGTACTTTGTCAGTACCATAAGGAATGTTGCGCCGTAGGAATCTGTTGAATCATAAATTTTTCTGCCGTCTTCGGCTGTGCTTATTGTTTCATCTGTAACTTTGCCGTTTACAACAGTGATTTTGTAGTCATAAATTGTTGCATCAACACCGTTGTAATCGGTTTCTTCTGTATTGAGATGATCAAAATGCCAGTCCATATATGCTTTGACTTCTGCGGCATATTTATCACCGCTGTCAAGAAGTGCAAGTGCGGCAAAATCGGCAAAATACGGATTCATTGTGAATGTGCCGTTGTCACCGCTTGTCATAGGGATAGCACCGTTTTCAAGCTGTAATCCGAGGAGATATGCAGTTTCGGTTTCGAATGTTTTTTTGAAAACAGCAATATCTTCTTCTGTTGCAACATCATCACGGATACCCACGATTTCAAGCAGATCTTCAGCAGGCTCCTGCGGTTCAGAAGAACAACCTGTGAAAAGTGTTGTGAAAATGCAGATAACCAGTAACAATGAAATGATTATATTCTTTTTCATAATAATTCCTCCGCTTTATAATATGATTATAATATCATATCCGAAAAAACAATACAAGATAAAAAGTGATTTTATGCTTTTGCGTATTGTGAAAGCAGTTTGTGGTCATTCATAGGTCTGCAGCAATCCTTTGTTTTGCAGGAAGACCACTTGCGCTCGATTTCTTCTGCCGAATCGTTATTGATATCAACAACATTGTCTTCGTCATCTGAGCCCATCATAAACCAGTCTGTAGTGTGCCCTTTTGCGCAATGACCTTTGTATGTCCATGTTGTCCAGTTGTATCCGCATTCATTGAAGAGTTTCAGAATGTATTCCCACTCGGCTGTGCCTCTGCAAGGGGAAAATTCACCTGCAAGGACGGGAACATTGAAGTTTTTGCTTGCGTGGTGCTCTGTGACTTCTCTGAAGCTTTCGTTTGAATCATCATAAAGGTGATACTGATACATAACATTTTCCCAGCCACGCTCTTCTTTATGCGGAATGTCATCGGGAGTCCAGATTGCTTCAAGAGTTATAATGTGGTCGGGGTCTTCTGCTCTGACAGCATTGTACAGCAGGGAATAGACATCGTGATATTTGCTGTTGACTTTGTCTTCACCTTCATAATCGCACATCGGCTCATTCATAAGGTCATAAGCGGCAACAGTACCGTTACCTGCAAAATGACGGGCAATTTCGCTCCATAATTCACAGGCGAGGTCACGGAAGTGCTGACCTTCTTCTGTTTCGTCATAAAGACGGCAATGATTCACACGGCAACTGTGGTGTGCGATGCTCTGATGACCGGGTACACCGTGCATATCAAGAATTACATACATTCCTCTTTTTCCGCATTCATCAACAACCCAATCAAGACGGGAAAAATCAATTTCTCCGTTTTCTTTACGTTTCCAGGTGCCGTTGTCGTCTGTCTGAAAATTGCGGTACCAGAAAGGCACACGCACGCAGGTGAAACCGAGAGATGCAAGATAGTCAAGGTCTTCTGTTGTGATGTAGTTATCTTCACGCACTTTTATAAGTCTGTCAGCTTCAGCTTTGCCGAAACGTTTTTCAAGGGTTGTCACAATATCCCATTGAGCCTCTCCGCCTTTGAAGAAACCCATCCATAATTCATCGAGAAGCCAGCCTCCGAGGTTTGTTCCTCGAAGAAAAACCTGCTTGCCTTCTGCATTTATAATTTTTGTGCCGTCACAATGAAGCATACTCAGAGACATATTCTGTCCTCCTTAAATATAATTAAAATGTGTAGTGTTAATCCTCATACCTCAAACGAAATATCACAGCGTTGTTTTACATTCATTTCTGCGAAATATCTGTTTTCAAGGGGTATCCATTCGCTGAAAAACCGTTCAGCCTTTTGCGGAGTGTTTCTTTTGCTGATTCGTTCTTTCTGAAGTTCAGGTGAAATATCCAGAAAAACAGAAAAGTCATAATAGTCTGAAAAAGCGGGGTGCATTGAATACACACCCTCAATGATTATAAGTTTTTCGGGATTTATTTGCTCAGCAGGCAGAAGCGACATTGTTGAGCAATCGAATTTTCTGAATGCTATTGTTTCGTTTCTGCTGAGGGGAATGAGAATTTCTTCTTCAAACCGTTCTCTGTCTATGTTACCGCCTGTTTCCGAGAAACGTTCGGGAGTGCGCTGTTCGGGGCGCAGAAAAAAATCATCGGTATGAAATACTGTGCAACCGTAAATCTCTTCAAGCAATCGGCTGAGAGTTGTCTTTCCGCTGCCGCTGCCGCCGTCAACGGCAATAATCAGTTTTTTGTTTTCATGCATTCCGTCGATTTTTTCAAATATCGGCTGAAACTTTGCGTAGCTGTCTTCGTTCATACAGATTCCTTTATAAATAAAGTGTTGTATTTTCCTTTTTGTTATATTATCATAAATTTCCGAAAAAAGTCAAGAAATGTGTGTAAGCTTAGTTTTTATATTTACTTTATTTTTTTTATATGATATAATACCTGCAAAACCAAGGAGGTTTGTGTATGGAAAATTTTAACGGCAATCCTGCCGATAATCAGAATTATCCCCCAGTGAATAATCAGAATTGCACTTCGGTAAATAATCAGAATGTCAATCCTCAGGCTAATCCTGACGCAAAAGCAGGTGGCAAGAAAAAGTTCTGGACCAGCAATATTATCGGTTTTCTTCTGATTCTTGTATTCGGTCCCCTTAGTGCTGTTACCGGTTTTCCGTTGTTTTTTGTAGGTGTTTTTGCAGGTGTATTTATGTTTGCATCATTCAGCACTGAAACTATTGATACAGGGTTTGTTATTGCAAATACAAACACTGTACTTGTAAGAAAAAGACGCCAGCTCCTTTTTATTCCATTTGTGATTGTGTCACTTGTCTGTACTTTAAGAAAAGGTGTTCTTTCAATTCCTTATAAAGAAGAGTATTTCCTTGGCAAAATCAATGATGATAAAAATGCAGATTTCCAGCCCATTCCACGAAGTGAATACAAAAGAATTCTTGCTGAGCAGAGACAGATTTATTCAAAATATGTGCTTGACCCTCAGTTTGTGAAAAATGCATATACACTTGAATCTCTTAATTTGCAAAAGAAAAAGATGAGACTTATTCTTGCAAGTGTTTTTGCAGGTCTGTCTCTTTCCTGCGTAATCGTGCCCGGCGGATTTGCTGTTGCATTGATATACTGTATCGTTTTTATACCTATGGTTATCCTTTGGCTTCCCGATTACAAAGATGCAAAACTTATGCACGATGCATACATACGCTCAGTAGGTAATCCTAATTATCCTAATAACCCTAATGTTCAGCAATAAAAATCAAAAGCAGAGTAGCCGATACTCTGCTTTTTTTGTTATTTCTCAACTGCATCCCGTATATTCCAGTTGTTTTCATTCAGCAGACGCTCTGCAGTTTCTCTGTCGCATTCTTTGATTTCGCAAACGATTCTGACCATTCTGTCGGTAAGTTTTTTGTTGCTCGGTTTAAGGTTTATCATCATATTTTCATAAACCTTGCCCGTTTTTACCATAGCACAGGTGGAAATCATATTAAGCACAAGCTTCTGTGCGGTGCCGCTTTTCATTCTTGTGGAGCCGGTAATGACTTCAGCTCCCGTGTCTGTCACAATTGCATATTTTGCGGTTTTTTCCATCGGTGTATCTTCATTGTTTGTGATGCTGACGCTGACAGCGCCGACTTTGTTTGCATATTCGAGTGCACCTATAACATAAGCCGCTCCGCCTGATGCTGAAATCCCCACAACAATGTCCTTATCGCATACATTGTGTTTTTTCAGATCTTCTTCACCGGCTTCTGCATTGTCTTCCTGAGATTCAGCAGCCTGAAACATACATTTTTCACCGCCTGCAATAATGCCCGTCACCTGCTCTTTAGGTACACCGAATGTGGGAGGGCATTCAGAAGCATCAATAACACCGAGTCTGCCCGAAGTACCTGCTCCCACATAAAAAAGTCTTCCGCCTTTTTCAAAACATTCTGCAGTAAGGTCGCAGACTTCTGCAATTTTATCGAGTACTTTTTCAACGGCATAAACTGCATTAAGATTTTCCTGATTGATAAGTTTTACCATTGATAAAGTGTCCATTTTATCAATATGAGTTGATTTTTCGTTTCTCATTTCAGTTTTAAGCATACTTTTTCTCCTGTTACGAATATGAAATTTCATCAAAAATCTTTTTTGCCTGTTTGACGGCACCGTCAACCTGCTCGTTTTCAATAAGAATCAGCTCTGTGTTGCTGTCTTCAAGATGCTTTTGAATCTCCGTGAAAAGACAAGGATAACTGCTGATGATTCCGCCCGAAAACAAAACGGGAATCTTTTTGTCTGCACCGTTTTCTTTAAGAAATTTTACTGCTGTATTTATTCTGTGTGCTGCAAAGGACATATTTTTTTTAAGTATTTCTTTTGCAGTTTCGTCATTCATTTCTGCCGCCTTAAAAACAAGGTCTGCAAATGAAGCAATGTACTTTTTGCCTTCACGATAAAAAACTGCAAGATGGTCTGATGCGCTTTCATCGAGTCTTTCGGTAAGAAGAGATGTCAGAAGTGTCTTTTTACCCGTGCCGTCTTCTTCACACAGCACAGCGGTGATAAGGTCTCTGCCGAGGTTGTAACCGCTGCCGCCATCATCAAAAAACTGACCCCATCCTGAGATTCTTTTTCTTTCATTTCCGTTTACCGCGTAGGTGATAAAACCTGTGCCCATAATAACAAGAATGCATTTTTCATAATCTGAAACAGCAACAAGATTTTCAATATCACTGCCGTTATCAAAGGTAAGGAATCCGAATTTGCTGAAAAAGTTTTTAAGAATCTGAGCATTGTCACCCGAAAGACCACCGCCTGAAAGACCTGCAAACATTGTAATCTGCTGAAAGGGAATACCTCTGCAGACTTCTGTGATACCGTCTTTCAGCAGAGAAATAGTGTTTTCTATGCCGATATCATTGGGGTTTGATGCTCCTTTACATATTTCAGATACAATACTTCCGTTTTCATCAACAAGCCTGAAAACAGTTTTTGTGCCGCCTCCGTCAATGCCTAAAAAGTAGTTGCCGTGCACTTCATCAAAAAGCAATTCGTCTGATGAAATACCTAAAATTTCCGCAAGATGTATGATTATACGTACAGGCGGTAATGAATCTGAGCTTTCCCACTTGCTGACAGATTTTTCGGTATAGCCGATAAGCTCTGCAAGCTGTTTCTGTGTAAGGGAGCTTTTTATTCTGTGGTGCTTCAGATTTTTTGAAAAAGTAATCTGTCTGCTCAAATTTATCCCTCGCTTTCTGTTTTTATTATAAAACAATTAAAATCCTTTTACAATAGATAAAAATGTTTTATTATATAAAAACTCTATTCTGGGTAGACAATAAAAAGCGTTGCTTTACATTTTTCTGATATTGAAGTATAATTAAAGAAATCGGGCAAAGGAGGAATTTTTCTGGATATAAACAAACTTCTTGAAGGTACAGATTGTGTATGCGGAAAAAAGCACACCTGTGATATAAAATATGTTTACATCGAAAAAAATGCCGTCAGAAGACTCTGTGACGTGTGCAGTGAACACAGACACATATTACTTGTGGCAGACGAAAACACCTTTTCTGCGGCAGGAGAGACTGTAGCAGAAGCATTGTCTGACAAGATAATGAAGCAAGTTATTTTCAGAGGCAAAGAAATTCTCATTCCTGACGAAAAAGCCATTGAGACGGTTGAGTCTCAGCTTGAAGGTTCAGACCTTATTCTCGGAATCGGCTCAGGTGTTATTCAGGACCTTTGTAAATATGTGTCTTTCAGCAGTAAAATTCCGTATGTTATTTACGCAACAGCACCGTCAATGGACGGGTATGCATCAAACGGTGCCGCAATGATAACGGGCGGAATGAAAGTGACTTATCCTGTCGGTCTTCCTCTTGCAATTGTTGCAGATACAGATATTTTGAGAAATGCACCTCTTGAAATGATAAAGGCGGGCTACGGTGACGTAATCGGTAAATTTTCAGCTCTTAATGACTGGAAACTCAGCCGATGTGTAAACGGAGAATATTTCTGTGAATATATCTATAATCTTACATATGAGCAGATTAAAAGAACAATCTCTCTTGCTGACGGAATTCTGAAACGTGACGAAGAGAGTGTAAAAACTCTTACGGAAGCTCTTGTTGTAATCGGCATTCTGATGAGTTTTGCAGGGTCTTCACGTCCTGCATCGGGTAGTGAGCATCATCTGTCTCATTTCTTTGAGATTACGGGAATTCTTGAGGACACAGACTATCTGCCTCACGGTATAGATGTTGCCTTTTCCACTTTTGAAACAGCAAAGATAAGAGAAAAAATTCTTTCACAAAAATTCCCCGTTAAAAGTTTCCGTCAGAGCGAAGGGGAGTATGAATCTGTAATGAATTCCCTTTACAAATCTTCTGCAAAGGGCTGTATGGAGCTTCAGACAAAGGTCGGCAATTACGCAAAGGACAGAACAGAAATTTATCTTGAAAAAGAAGATGAAATCAGAAGTATTCTTGCAGAAATGCCCTCTTCCGAAGAAATCAGCAGATTCCTTTCACTTGCAGAGCTTGATATAAATGACTTTTATTCATTCTACGGCAGAGAAAAAATTGAGAATGCCGTGCTTTATGCAAAAGACCTTAAAGACAGATACACAGTTTTGTGGATGAACTATGATTTTGCAGAGTGATATATTGTTTTTAATGTATATTGAGAACACAACAATAAAAAAACCGGAGATGAAAATCTCCGGTCAATTTTATGTAATAATTACATGGGTTTGTACATATTGGGTGTGTATAAGGGAGCGGGTCCGGGGCCATACTGGTTGTTGCCGTCGCTGTCCTTAAGGAGCTGGATGAGAACAAGGATGGGACCTGCAAGGGGGATAAGGCACATAAAGTAGTAAGCACCTGACTTGCCTGTGTCATGGAATCTTCTTACCATAACAGCAAGAGAAGGAATAAAGAATGCAAGACCTGCAATCCAACCTACAACGGGAATAAGACCGCAGAGGAATGTAAAGAGAACTGTCCACCAGAATTCGCTCTTTGAAGCTCTTCCGTTGAAGTTAGCATAGTTCTTGAAGTAAAGCTGAACAGCTGTCTTGAAGTCAACATTGCCGTGGTTAGCAAGTGTGCTGTCATTAGCCTGAGGAGCTGCCTGATACTGAGGAGCTGCCTGATACTGAGGAGCAGCCTGATACTGGGGAGCTGCCTGATACTGGGGAGCAGCCTGATACTGGGGAGCTGCCTGATACTGAGGAGCTGCCTGATACTGAGGAGCTGCCTGATACTGAGGAGCTGCCTGAGGTGCGGGAGCTGCCTGGGGTGCGGGAGCTGCCTGAGGAGCGGGAGCTGCCTGGGGCTGATTAACGTCAAACATACCAACTGTCTTTTCGTCTTCTGTTACAACGGGAGTGCCGCAAGCAGGACAAAAAGTAACGTTGGGCGCAAGCTGCGCGTTACAATTTTTACAATTCATAAGAGAACCTCCTAAAATTGAATAGAGTTATAAATATAAAACTATTTACAAAGTCAATTATAGCACTTCTGTACATATTGTCAATACAAAATCTGCATTTTATAGTCAGAAAAATTCAAAATTATACATAATTATTATATTAAAATGATTATTTATTCAGAACATAAAAAATAATATGTTTCTAATAAAAAAACGGAAACAGAAAATAAATCTGCTTCCGTGGTTGAGTTTTTTTGAAATTACGGTTTTCTGATTGTGAAGTTGAGACCCAGTGCGCCAACAGCAAGTACAAGAAGCATAATAAATGGAGCTGTGTAACTTCCGCTTGAAATAAGAAGGCTGTTGCTGAATGATGCAATGAACGCCGCAGCAATCAGATTGAAGTTTGTAATGCTGTAGTTTGTGGGGAAGTGCTTCTGACCGTAGAAAGAAGCTGAAAATGCAGATGTAACTGTGGGGCAGGCACCGTATGAAAGTCCTGTAAGGCAAAGACCTGCAATGCAAACGGGGAGTGAATGAAGATTTACTGCAAGAAGAGTGATTCCTGCCGCAACAATAGTGAGAATGTTTGCGGCAATCATAGTTGTGCGTCTGCCGAGAAGGTCATAGACAGCACCTGTGATAATTCTGCCCAGACCGTTGCAAACAGACAGCACACCGACAAGTGTTGTTGCAAGTGCAGGTGCTGCATCAACAGAAAGAACAAGGTCTCTTGCAAAGCTGATAACTGAATTACCTACCGCTGTCATAAATGCCATTGTTACAAAAGCTCTCCAGAAAGTGAAGCTTTTAAGCATTTCTGCAGTTGTGAAATCACGAACTTCGAAAGCTTCTTTTTTAACGGCTTTTGTATTTTTAGGAGCAGGAAGCACCGTGTCTTTATCGGGACGGCGGAGAATGAGTCCTGCAATAATAAGAACAACAGCAAGCACAATGCCGAGAAGAACATAAGTCTTGCTCCAGCCGAAAGCAGGATTTTCAAAAAGAACGCTTACTGCATTGCCGAGAAGGAGTGTGCTGATACCGAAACCGAGCATAAGACAGCCTGAACAGAAACCTTTTCTGTCAGGGAACCAGGCACAAACTGTGGAAACCACAACGTTGTAGCAGATACCTATACCCGAACCTGCAAGGAATGCATAGCTGATGTAAAGCATATAGAGCATTCCTGCATTAAGGAATCCTGTGATGGTAAAACCTGCGCCTACAAGAAGACCTGCAAGTATGAGTGTGATTCTCGGACCTGCTTTTTTGCAGATAAGACTTCCTGCAAAAGCACCGAGACAGAAGAAACACATTGTAAGTGTGAAGTTGAATGCGAGAGAAGAATCGCTCCATTCAAAAACAGACTTGAACGGAATTTTGAGTATTGACCAGGCATATAAAACACCTGAAAACAGCATTGAAAAAACACCGATAGCCAGATACAACCAACGCACGGATGTTGATTTTGTGTTCATAAGATAACTCCTTGAGTTTAGTCAGTAAATAAAGGTAGTATATCATAAATACAAAGATTTTGCAACATTATACCAGTATGAATTTTTGTTGACTTGATGTAGAGGATATATTATATTAATATCAGGTGATGAAAATGAAAAAAGTTATTATTGCAGGGGCAGGTATAGGCGGATTATCCGCAGCGGTGAATCTTGCAAAAAACGGTTTTGACGTGACCGTGATTGAGTCAAAAAAGAAAAATGAGCTTGGCTATGACTGGCGTGACACTATTCTTAAAGAGATTTTTGAGCGTGCAGATATTTCTGTGCCCGATGATTCTCATTTTGAACCTCACGTCAAAGTCTGTTACAGAAATCCCGACAAAAGCCGTAAGCTTGTGTCTCTTCTGGAGCCTGACAAAAGAGTTGTTTCTGTTGACAGAAAGTTTCTCGCATCACACCTTGTTGCAGAGGCAGAAAAGTACTCTGTAAAGTTTATTTACGGCACGGAAATCAAGTCAGCTCTTGTTTCTGACAGCAGAGTAGTCGGCGTAAAAACTTCAGACGGTGAATTTTGCGCAGACCTTGTTATTGATTCTGCAGGAATTCAGTCTGCAGTGCGCAATTCACTTCCCGAGTCTGCGGGGGTATGCAAAGGCACTCCGAAAACAGATACTCTTTATACATACAGAGCATATTATGAAAGAACTTCAGATGAAATGTCTGACCCTCCGTTTCATTTTTACTTTTATCATATGGGAAGAAAGGGTATTGACTGGGTCATTACGCATAAAGATTATATAGATATTCTCGTGGGCAGTTTTTCACCTCTTGCAGAGAAAGATATTGAAGAGGCTGTTGCCGATTTCCGTGAAGAATTTCCGTATATGGGTACAAAAATTCTCAGAGGCGGTCAGATGTCAAGAATTCCTCTCGGCAGAACACTTCCTGTAATTGTCTGTGACGGATATGCGGCTGTGGGTGACAGTGCAGTTATGATTGAACCTCTCAGCGGTTCGGGTATTTCTCAGAGTATGCTCGGCGGTAAAATTCTTGCAGAAACGGTTATAAACTCAGGCTCAGGTGCACTGACAAAAGAGATTCTCTGGAAATATCAGTACAGATATTTTAAGGAATTTGCAGAGAAAAACATTCCCGATGATATTATAAAAGGTTTTCTCAGTTACACAAGTGCAGAGGAACTTGACTACCTTGTAAAGAGCCGTATTCTTACAGAAAAGGAATTCTCGGGCGGTTCAGATATAAAACTCACTTTCGGTGATATTATGACTAAAGTAGGCGCACTGCTCAGACGTCCCGTGCTCATAAAAAAACTTCTTACAATTGCAAAGAGTCTTATGAAATATAAAAAAGTCTGCGCTTCAATGCCTTCTGAGTATAACAGAGAAGCAATTGAAAAATGGCAGAGAGCATATATGGATTTTTAAGCAGAAAAAAAGGACATCGGCTGATGTCCTTTTTGTTGTTATATTGTGATTCCGAACGCATTTTTAAGTTCTGTTCTTACGTCAACATCTTCGCAGAGTTTTGCGGGGTTTGCGTAGTAACGGTCAAGAATCTCACCCAATTCGGGAAGAAGAGCTGTGTTGCAGGTTTTAAGGAATTCAAGGAGCTTTTCCATAAATTCACAGCCGATATAGAATTTGACCGACCACTTAGTAAGCTCTTTGCAGATGGGATGATCACCCTGAAGGAATTCTTTGCAGTTTTTCATTCTTCTTATGTAATCGTCTGCTTTTTCAAAAGCCTTTGCTTTGTCGCCAGCCTTGTAAATGCGCATCATCTCGTTGAATTCTTTATACATACGGCCTGAGGGTACGTCCATAAGGCAAGATGTGCAAAGGTGATCTGCAAACACAATGAAATCATCGGCAGCATCGCCCACAATCTGCTTTATTGCGGCTTCCCAGGATTCTTGAGGATTGTAGTTTTCGCTGTCCCAGAGGTAATCTGCAATTGTGATAAGAGGAATCTTTGAACATTCTGCATATTCCATACAGTTTGCAATTATACCCTGGGAATATTTGTAAAGGTCAGGGTCTCTGCCGATTATGGGATAAATGTGCATTTCGTTGAACATTGCACAGTCATTAACGGGGTAGTTGTCCCAGTAAAGAGGCTTGTGACGGGTGTTTTCAATAAAATCAACAGCTTCTCTGCTTGTAAGCTCTCTTGAGCAGATATCTCTGCCTGTCCAGAAAACAGAAATCATAGGAGAAATATTTCTTCCGAGCTTTGCAATGTAGTATTCGTTGCCTTTGCCGTGATAGAGTGTGGGGCAGATTGTGAGTCTTACAGACGGGTCAATTGCAAGAATCGCATCGTGATATTTTTCAATCAGGTCAATATGCGCATTTACTGTTTCACCGTAAAGAGCCTTGTCTTCTTCAAAAATCAGGTCTTCGTCAATATCGTCAAGAAGAAGACCGAAGTGACGGATGCCGATTGAATAAAGCTGTTTTGTTTTCTTCATAAGAGTTGTGAATTCTGCAGGGTCAGAATATCTTACAGAAAGTCCGGGAGCAACGCACCAGCAGAAATTCATAAAATATGTCTTTGCTGCATCAACAAGCTCTTTGAGTTTCATAAGGTCTGCTTCGGGATAAAGGTCACGCCACAGCTCTCTGTGATAAAGGTCATCTTTGGGGCCGTAATAAACGGTGTTCATTCTGCTTTTTGCCATAAGAGTCATAATTGACTGACGTTTGTCGTGACTCCAGGGAGTGCCGTAGAAACCTTCAATATATCCTCTTGTTTCAAATGTGGGAGCGCAGGTGTATTCACCATCTGCAAGGCAAGATTCTCTTATACGCTTAGCCGCATCGCAAAGCGCATAGAATGCACTTTTTTCACCTGAACATTCAATTTTCAGGTTTTTTCCGTTTACGCAGAGAATATATTTTTCATCGGTAATTCTGTGAGTTTTTTCACAGTAACATGTTTTCCTTGTATCTGATACTGTGAATTCGGTGTTGTAACCTTCAAGTTCGGGAAACAACTCGGTGATATTCAGATTCTTTAACATAATAACTCCTCCCGTCAATAGATATGAATTTATTATATATTTAAGCGCTGAAAAATTCAACCCATAGACAAAAATACTTTTTTGTGCTATGATGATTTCATAGGATTTATAAAAAAGAGGTAATGGATATGTTTTTTAATGTTAAAGATTTTACTGTAAAAATCATCTGTGAAAATGAAGTTGTTGATACTGTTGTTGAAACAGATGTAACAGAAAATGAAATTGCATTATATATTCAGGCGGAAAATGATAAACCGAAGTTTGTGGAGCTTAACTGGGCATTTGATTCTGCCGATGAAATCTTTGTTCTCGGTGATGCCTGGGAAAGAAGCTACGGTGACCTTGAATTCAGAAGAATTTCAGATAATGACAGATATATGCCCTGGTATTTCATCGCAACGGACAAAAAACAGAGTTTCTGTTTCGGTGTAAAGACTCAGCCCAATTCTTTTGTAAGTTTCCGCTATGATAAAAACGGCATTACAGCTCTTGTCGATTGTCGTAACGGCGGCAGCGGTGTTCATCTTAACGGCAGAAAGCTTTGTCTTGCAACTTTTGTAAAGGCTGAATACGATAATGCAGAAATTCTCCCGTGTCTTACAGATTACTGCAGAAAAATTTGTGTCAACACAATTCTTCCCAAAGAAAAAATCTACGGTGCAAATAACTGGTATTACGCATACGGTAAAAGCAGTTATGAAGAAATCATTGCAGATGCAAAACTTCAGGTTGAACTTGCAGAAGGTATTGAAAATAAGCCGTTTCAGGTTATTGATGACGGTTGGCAGCTTTATTCCTGCGCAGGTCCCTGGCTTCCCAATGAAAAATTCGGTGATATGAAAAAGCTTGCTGATGAAATCAAGGAAATCGGTGCAAGACCCGGTATCTGGGTGCGTTTCTTACGCAATAAGGCTGAATCAATCACGGAAGAAATGAAGATTCAGAGGAATGATGGCAAAGAGAAATATCTTGATCCCACAAGACCTGATGTGCAGAAGCTTATCAGAGCAGACATTGAAATGATTAAAGGATGGGGATATGAACTTCTCAAGCACGATTTCACAACAGCAGACCTTTTCGGTTGTTTCGGTGGTGCAGACAACGGCACAATAACAAAATACGACAACTGGCATTTTTATGACAAGACAAAGACAAGTGCAGAGATAACTCTTGACCTTTACAGACTCATAAAAGATACTGCAGGAGATATGCTTATCATCGGCTGTAACACAGTTTCACACCTTTGTGCAGGTCTTGTTGAAATAAACCGTACAGGCGACGACACAAGCGGCAGAGAATGGGAAAGAACACCGAGAATGGGTGTTAACACTCTTGCTTTCCGTCTTGCTCAGAATGAAATTTTCTATATGTGCGATGCTGACTGTGTTGGCATTGTCAAGGAGTGTCCCTGGGAAAATAATAAGCAGTGGCTTCATCTTCTTTCTTATTCAAACACACCTCTTTTCGCATCCTGCAATAATTCTATCAGCGAAGAGATAAAAGAGGATATCAAAACTGCATACAAGGTGTTCAATGAGGCTGAGCCTCATGCTTTCAGACCTGTTGATTTCTATGAAACAAAAACTCCCGTGCAGTGGGAAATCGACGGTGAAAAAGTAACATATAACTGGGAATAAAGACAAAAAAGGAGTTGGCAATAATGAAAAAAATCGTGGCAATGATACTGTTTCTGTCTCTCTTTACGGTTTTGTTTTCCGGATGTAAGCCTGATGACAAAGAGGTTATATATTTTGAAGACGAATCGAACGGCTATTGCAACTACATTTTAGTGTCGATGAAAAGAGAAAATTATCAATTCGGGAAGAAATATTCACCGGCTGATTTTGACGAGGAGCTGGTCAGGTATGTGGAAATTGTCAATCAGATAGACCGGGAAGAATACGAAAATGAAAAATTTGCAAATTGGCGTCCGAGTCTTCATGTTTACCTGAAGGAGCCTACCTCTGAGAATTTTGAGAAGGTTTTGGAAAAGGTAATGGAAAATCCCGAGGTTGAGACTGCTTATCATTTGCGGGCAAATCCTGTAAATGCAATACCTGAAGAATAAACGACAGAGGCTGTAAAAAACTTTCGTTTTTTACAGCCTCTTATTTTATTTATATATGCTTTTTTGCAAGCACGGGCATCCACAAGCCTGCCTGAACAGTTCTGTGGTCGAAGCCTGCCTGCTTCGGCTTTTTTGTTTCTATCCAGTCGCTGAAGCAGGTTCTGTCCTGAGCCTCGGCAAGATAGGTAACGATTTTTTCAGCGAAGAGTCCCACGTTTTCATAGCTTTCGTCAAGACACGCCGCCCAGAGCATCCAGTCTGTTTTTGTGAAATCCTTTCTGAAATCAAGGGGCACACCGTATCTGTTGAGCTTTTCTCTGTAAAGCATGGTTTCAGCCTTGTAAATCTTATCAGAGAAAAGACCGAAATTATAAACTCTGTCCCATACAAGGTTGTATTTAAGGCTCCAGGAATCTGTCTTGCCGATGCTGAAGGGGAGATAAGAATCCCTGACACCGCAGACATCGCAGAGCTCATCTGCGTATGTTTTTGCAAGGGCGCTGTATGTGTTTTCTTCACCAAGCGCCTTGCAGATTTCACCGAAGCATGCAATACCCATAATACCCTTGATTGCGAGGTTTACGTTCTTTGTGCTGTGACCTGCAAAGTCGTCTGTGCAAAGCTGATTGTCAAGGACAACACCTTTTTTTACGAGGTAATCTGCCCAGAGTCTGAGTGTGGGTAAGTATCTCTTAAGGAATTCCTTGTTGCCTGTTTCCTTGTAATATGCGTATGAAAGCACAAGCATATTTCCGCATTCCTCAACGGGCATCTGGAATCTGTTCATGAATACCTTCTTTGACTTTGATTTGTAAACGTTCTGATAGCCGATTTTGTGGGGAACTAAGTGCATATGAAGATTGAGTGAATAGACCTGACCGCAGGCAAAGGGATATCTTCCGATGTCGTGAGGCGCAAAATCTGCTGTCCAGATGTCACTTTCCGCAAAGTAAAATATACCTGTAAGCATAGCCTTTACAAGCTCAGGTGCATAAAGAAGATACATGGGCATTGCCGGGTAGGAAACGTCAACTGTGTTTATACAGCCGTTTGAATGACATTCCTTTGAAAGATAAAGAAGCTCACCGTTTTTATCACGCACAAGCTTATGTGCTGCGAAAACCTGTCTTACAGCAGCAGAAAGCATTTTCTGATAATTTCTGCCGAAGCTTTCGGCATCCTTTTCAATCATTTCATTCTGTGCGTTTATTTTATCTGAAAGCTCAG
>JAZUCO010000029.1:0-2979 GCA_045639185.1 Acutalibacteraceae bacterium | reverse complement strand
CCCATACAATTATTGCATCGTTCCTTGTCGTTTTCCGCATCTCTGATCAGACGATCACAGTCATCTATACAAGATTGCAAAATATGAACTGTATTTGTATCCATACACTTCTCCTAAATCAATATAAATCCGACACCGTCATTTATGTCATAATCGGCAAGAGTTTTTTGCGGATTGAGAACAGCATCGGGACATGTTCTGATAAGCATTTCTTTTCCTGAAACGCAATATCTTCCGTCGCACAGATCGTGCACACCGTTTGCCAGAATTCCGGCAAGAATGCCGATTTCCAGATCAGTAGGTACAAACAGATCATACTTTTCCTGTACGGACGGTACAAACAAACTGATAAGTATTTTATCCATTATTATTCCTCCTGTCATATAATTGGTGCTTCGTCGGGATCAACTTCAACAACAGTCAATTCACCGCAAGGCATTCGCATTTGGAATAATTCATCACGATATTTCAGAATAAATCTGTCGTACTTCGGATTCGGTTTATCCATCATACGGAAATCCATAGGCAGCGGATCGATAATACACTGTTTATCGTATCTTCCGCCAAATGCAAGAGAAAATTCCTGCTTGTTATAGGATTTCTTGAACTGAGAAATACCGATATCCTTATCATCAGGATAAAATCCTGCAGCGAAATAGATATTGTAACCCTTTGTGCGTTCAAAGAATACCTGGAAAGTTGCCTCAAGATTCTGAACAACTTCAGTTCTCTCAAGTCTGCACATATCACCAAAGCTTTCAAATACAATCAGAAGCGGTGTTGTGTTTGCTCTGATGTACTTTTCAGCCTTTCTGACACGGTCTTTCAGAGTATTCGGTATTCCGTTGTCAGCACAGAACTTATCTCTGTATACATTACGCTGGGCAAGCTCCTGCATAAATCTGTCTTTAAGAAGATCCAGACCGTCGGGAGTTGTATCAAAGAATGAAATGCTGCCTCTAAAGGTCCTGTTGAGATAATCAGCAATATCATCATTATCAAAGATGCTGTCGTATGCTTTTTTGACTATCAGAAGTCCCATCTTGTTTAATTCGGCTGCACGGATAATATTTCTGAAAACAGGTTTAATACCGTCTGTATTACCGAAATACAAAGACATACTGTGAAGCTGCTGAAGCGGAATTGCAACAGGTTTCATATCTTTAAGAGAATAACCCAAAGGAATTCTTTCGCCGGTAAAATTATTGCAGAAGCTGTCATAAGTTTCATCGCCGTCAACCATAGGCAATGCCCTTAAGTAACCGGACGGTGCATACTTACCTGCAAATTCTTCAATTCTCTGTTTAAGCATCTTTGTGCGTTCCTGTTCGGAAAGCTCTGCTGAAAACATTGATGTGTGGAATTCGTAAACTTCACTGTTGATTACAACGGCACCTCTGCCCTTCACAATCGGGGTTGTGACATTCGTTCTGCAATCAAGAATATCAGAATAATCATACTTATCTTTTCCCTGAAGGGCAATTCTGTAATCAATTTCCTGACGGCTCTTGGAGTGAACTTCATTCAGGTGATTTACAGAAAGAATGAATCTGATACCGTAAGATGCACATTCCTTCATATAGTCGCTCATTTCAACATAATATGAAGGTCCGCGCCTGAAGTTATTGATATTGGTATAATTATCCATTATAAACAATATCAGCGGAAGCTGTCTGACTTTACGATAGCTCTCAAAATTAGTAACTTCTGCATCAGCAAACAGTTTTTTACGCTCTGCAACAATATCTTTGAGCATTGTAAGCAATCTGTCAAAGTCTGCTTCGTTATTTTCTGTAAGATAAACGCCGCAATGTGGAGCTTTTGCAAAATTCACAAGTGCGCCGCCTGACATATCAAGAATATAATAGTTGATATCGTCAGGTGAATATCTGCTTATCAGAGAGTAAAGCAAAGTATTCAGCAATACGCTCTTACCTGAACCGCTGCCACCGCAAAGAAGCATATGATGGAAGCTTTGCATATCAATTTTGTAGGGGAACTGACTCTGATGTGCAGGGTCATCAACCATACCGACAAGAGCTTCTATCTTACCTTCCTGTGCAGGATATTTTTCATCAAGTTTTTCATAATCTATCAGTTCGGGAAGAGGTTCACACCACAGTTTCTTAGCCTCAATACCTTCTCTCTTTGCCAGATCTGACAAATACTGAACGATTGAAACAATCTGCTTACCCTGAGCCTGAAGATTAGTGTTGACTTTCTTTTTAACATTCAGAACAACTTGTCCTACATTGTCAACAAACTGAACTGACTTATCTTCTTCAATAACAACTTCATCCTGAGGAATATAACCGGCACCGCACCATGCAGACTGACCCATTGCGAACAATTCGTTGTAACCAACCTGCAGATAGAAACGACCTGTATTTTTGATTTCTGCCGCTTCAGGACGCTTGAGCATTTCCATACTGTCGCCCTTGTCAGCAACTCGCAGACAAATTCTGAACTTTGTATTACTCCAGATCTGGTCATTAACAACACCGCTGGGTTTCTGAGTAGCAAGAATCAGATGAACACCTAAGCTTCGGCCGATACGGGCTGTACTGATAAGTTCGTCCATAAATTCGGGCTGCTGCTTCTTCAATTCAGCAAACTCGTCAGAGATAATAAACAGATGAGGCAACGGCTCTGAAACCTTTTTGTTACGGTACAATTTCTGATAATCATAGATATCCATTGTACCTTCGTTGGTTTCACTTTTTGCCTTTTTGAACAATGCCTGTCTGCGTTTAAGTTCGCTGTTGATTGACATAAGTGAACGGTTGATTGCCGCACCGTCAAGGTTTGTGATTGTACCCACAACGTGGGGCAGATGAATGCCTCGTTTTTCATCAACAAAAGCGTCTGCCAGACCACCGCCCTTATAGTCAATCAGAATAAATGCTACTTCGTCAGGGCTGTAGTTTACAGCCATTGAAAGAATATATGTAATAATAAACTCAGATTTACCTGAACCTG
>JAZUCO010000028.1:0-15715 GCA_045639185.1 Acutalibacteraceae bacterium | reverse complement strand
GAATCTTTTTCTCACCATATCCGAAGTAAGGGGAGTCAACTTTATACAATGATTTGCCCGTTTCGTTGCCTGCAGAAATACATATCAGAAATTCTGAACCGTTTTCAAGAATCTTTGTAAGCACTGCTTCAAAAAACGCATTTGAAGCTTCCACATATTCAACAGCGTTAGCATCT
Organism: Acutalibacteraceae bacterium; assembly: GCA_045639185.1. GTDB lineage: Bacteria > Bacillota > Clostridia > Oscillospirales > Acutalibacteraceae > UBA1081. The sequence goes on along the minus strand of JAZUCO010000028.1, from coordinate 15,539 downwards.
CCAAGAGAGGCTGATACAGGGATATATGAATTATAACCCATACTGATGTTTACAGCCTCAATTTCTTCATATACTATCATATTTGTTATTGCTGCAACCCAATATGATACAGAGCAATTCAGGGCATTTTCTGAATAAATTCCTGCCCCCGGTACAACACCTGAATTTTTATCAGTCTGTTTTGCACCGATAATTCCTGCAACGTGTGTACCATGTGAAGCAACAGACTGAAATGAAGGGGAGTCAAACACTCTTTCAGGGTAGTCATTACAATTTATAACATTAAGATTTGAATTCTTATAATATACAGGTACATCCATTATACCGTATGTAATATCTGGAGTAATTTCATTAAAATCAACTATAGTATTTAATTTATCAATACCAAGCATTGAATAATAATAAAAATTATACAAATCGGAACTAATGAATTGATCGATTTCAGTTGAGGATTCATTATTTGAAGGTGTTTCTTCAAAAATATCAATAATGGCAGATTTTACCATATCATTCATATTCAACATTTTGCAAAAATCTGCCAATTCATCATAAACAGCAACATCAATTTCAATCTGATACATATCCAAAACATCAATAAAACCACAGATTTCAGCATTATATTCAGAAAAGAGAGATTCAGCCTGATTGTAAGTAACAGAATTATCCATAACAACAAGAATCGTATCATCTACATATTTCAGACGAAAATCATCTTCAGCAGATTTGATATCAGACTGAGTTATTTGCTTTATGTAGAATTTATCATTTTTATCTTTTGCAAATTTATTGTACAAATCAAATGCATACTGTGCATCACTGAGATTCGCAGAATCATAAGATACAGGCTCAAAAAAATATAATACAGTGCAAAATGAAAAATATAAAAAGATTAAAGAAAGTATAACAGAAATTATAATTCCGTATTTTTTGTTTTTGATCATCATATCAACTCCGTTAATATAATATCAAAAACGTATACAGCAGTCAATAATTCATTGTGCATTCAAAAAAAAACAACAGAGAAGAGATTGATATAACTATTGACAATACATAAAGAATCTGATACAATTATACAAAATAAATATTTTGTATAATAAAGGGAAGTTGTAAGGAGGTTTTCACTTAATGATAAACTATATTCCTGATTACGAAGCTTTACCTGATTTGGTATGCGATTATCTGAGATACATAGATGTTATTAAAAACAGATCTCAAAAAACTGTTTTTGAATATGCAATTAATCTGCGTGAATTTACAACATTTGTTGTTAAAGATAAAACTCAGAAAAAAGATTATATTAACTTAAAAAAATGCGATGAAGATTTTTTCAGAAACATAACTCTTGATGATGCGTATAAATATCTTTCATTCTGCAAAAATGATAAAAACAACTCAGCAACAACCAGAGCAAGAAAAGTTGTTGCAATAAGGCAATTCTTCAAGTATCTTTCTGATAATAAGCAGATTTTGCAAAATAATCCGATGAAAGTTCTTGATTCACCAAAAACAAAGAAATCATTACCGAAATATCTTACACTTGAACAAAGCATAAACCTACTTCAAACAATTGATGGTAAAAATAAAGAACGAGATTATGCCATAATAACAATCTTTCTCAATTGCGGTTTACGATTGTCAGAACTTGTCAATTTAAATTATAACGATATACGTTCCGATAATCAGATGCGTGTTCTTGGCAAAGGCAATAAAGAAAGAATTGTCTTTTTGAATTCGGCATGTATTTCTGCAATTGACAGATACATGCAAGTTCGGCCTAAAGATGGTGTAATTGACAAAAACGCATTATTTTTAAGTTCCAGACTTAAACGAATCAGCCCGAAAACTGTGCAGTACATCGTAAAAAGTTTTCTTGAAAAATCAGGGCTCGGTCAACAAGGGTTATCTACACACAAATTAAGACATACCGCTGCAACACTTATGTATCAATACGGTGATGCAGATGTACTTGTCTTAAAAGATATTCTCGGACACGAGAACTTGTCGACCACAGAGATTTACACACATATAGTTGATGAACAAAAGAAAAATGCGATTGATAATAATCCGCTTGCAAAAATCAAATAATCAAAGAGTGAAAAACACAGAAAATGCTTTAATCACAATACAATCAAAGATTGTACAAATAAATATCAATAATACATAAACCAATGACAACCTGAGATAGTTCCTTATATGGGATTCTTCAGGTTGTTTTTTCAGCATCAAAACTGACATAATATCTGCAGATGAAAAACAAGAATTAATGCATGCGAGAATAAATACTGCATTAATGATTACAGCAGCAGGAAAAACCGTCATCAGATAATAACCTATACCGGTCATCATATATTCACAAAACAGATAGCCTGCTAATATACCATATCCAAATCCTCTGAAAAACGGGATAATCGGCATAAAAAAGCATCCAACTGAACTTAAACCTGTTACGACAATACATAACAAAAATAAAAAATTAAAAATAAGAGTTGAAATAAACAAATCATTAAAAGTGTTATGTGAACGTACATTAACAAAGTAATCAAAAATTTTGATAAAAAAATCTGAACTTATATGCTTATTCCAGAAACCTGCACCGAGAATCATACCTGATGCAAACACTGCAACAGCAATTATTGCCCCCTTGACTTCCCTATCCTGCCCTAAATTTATTTTTTTGAATCCTGCAAATTTAATTGCTTTTATTTTCATAATGTATCATTCCTCACTCAACTACTTTTTATTTATCCCTAAAATACAACCTATAAAAGCAGATATTAACGCGAAAGGAATCATCAGATATGCCTGCCATGATAAAGTATGGGTATTAAAACTCATTAAAAGCAAAAATTCAGTTATAACAATAACAATAGCAACTATCATTCCTGTTATAAGTTTTCTTCTTCTGGCATTTATGCTTACTACAACAGCAGAAATGAAGACTGAGATAGCAGAAGAAAAAATAACAAAAGACTGCAAAACTGAAATTGATAAAACATTCTTCATCGCAACTAAAGAAAAAGCAGATAATCCTGCAAAAAATACAACAAGAGCGAGGAAATATGAAAATATCAATAATATTGATATGCTGAATTCTCTTTTAGATTTAACATTTTTTCTTGTTACAACATTTATCTTAGGCATAAAAAAATCCCTCCATATCTGTTAAAAGATATGAAAGGGATTTAGTTTTTATTCGTTATTATTCTTCAGAATCAGATTTCTTTGAGCGTCTGCCCTTACCTTTTTCAGCCTTTTCTGCCTCTTTAGCTGCAGCCTGAGCAGCTCTTTCTGCCTGAAGTCTGTCTTCAGCAGTGTTGTTTGTCTGGATAGCCCAACGTGTAATCTTCATCTTGTTTCTGTCTACACCGGTTTCGATAACAAGTGAATCTTCCTTAACAGTAACAACTCTACCACAGATACCACCGATAGTTGTGATTTCATCACCACTCTGGATGGCATCACGCATAGCCTGTTCTTCTTTCTGTTTTTTCTTCTGGGGTCTGATCATGACAAAATACATAACACCAAAAAGAGCAACCATAAGAATAATTGAACCAAATTGGCCCATTCCGCCATTTGCTCCGTCAGCTGCTGCATCAAGTAATAAAGCAAAATTCATTTTTATATCCTCCGTAAAAATACAATGTAAAGCTAATTATAATATATCACAAGCAAAAAAGCAAGTATATAAATGAATTATTTTATTCTTTTATCAAGCAAATCAACATACTTTGAATAAAAATCATCAAAAGTATCGTTTTGAAGACTTTCTCTTATTCTTTCCATAAGCTTATTATAAAAATACAGATTATGAGTAACAGCAAGTCTTAATGCGAGCACTTCCTTTGCTTTGAATAGATGTCTGATATAGCCTTTAGAATGATTACGACAAACGGGACAATCGCATTCTTCATCAATAGGAGTATCATCTCGCTCATATTTTGCATTATTAAGGTTGATTATTCCGTGCCATGTATTAAGATGACCATGGCGAGCATTACGGCTGGGCATAACGCAGTCAAAAAGGTCTACGCCACGTTTTACAGCTTCAAGTATATTGCCGGGTGTGCCCACACCCATAAGGTATCTGATCTTATCTTTAGGCATATAGGGTTCAACTGCAGATATAATACGATACATATCTTCCTTAGGCTCACCTACAGCGAGTCCGCCGATAGCGTAACCGTCAAGATCAAGCTCTGCAATTTCCTTCATGTGTTCAACTCTTAAATCATCATATGTACATCCCTGATTGATACCAAAAAGAAGCTGATTTTTATTGATTGTTTCAGGCAAAGCATTAAGACGCTTCATTTCAGCTTTACATCTGATGAGCCATCTTGTTGTTCTTTCACATGATTTTTTTGCATAATCATAAGTAGCAGGATTTTCAACACATTCATCAAATGCCATTGCAATTGTAGAGGCAAGATGAGATTGAATCTGCATACTCTCTTCAGGTCCCATAAAAATGTGTCTACCATCAACGTGAGACTGGAAATAAACGCCTTCTTCCTTTATTTTTCTGAGCGAAGAAAGTGAAAAGACCTGAAATCCGCCGCTATCTGTAAGAATAGGACCTCTCCATCCTGTAAATTTATGAAGACCGACCATTTCATACACAACATCATCACCGGGACGAACATGCAAATGATAAGTATTACAAAGCATAACCTGGCAATTGATATTTTCAAGATCTAAAGCTGAAAGACCGCCTTTTATAGCAGCGCAGGTTGCAACATTCATAAAACCCGGTGTTTTTACAGTGCCATGTACTGTTTCAAACTCACCAAGACGGGCTGTACCGTTATTTTTTGTTAATTTATACATAGTTTACCTCTTAAATTATTATCATTGAATCGCCGAAACTGAAAAATCTGTATCTTTCTTCAATAGCTTTATTGTAAGCATTAAGTGCATTTTCTTTTCCTGCAAATGCAGAAACAAGCATTATCAGAGTACTTTCGGGAAGATGGAAATTTGTAATAAGACCATCTATACATCTGAATTTATACCCCGGATAAATGAAGATATTTGTTGAATTTTCGCATTTTTCAAGAAAACCGTTCTCATCAGCAGCAGATTCAAGCGTACGGCAGGATGTCGTGCCTACTGCAATTATTCTGCCACCGTTTTTCTTAGCATTATTAATTTTTTCTGCTGTTTCTTCTGACACATAATAGTGCTCTGAATGCATTTCGTGATCTTCAATATTTTCTGCCTTGACAGGTCTGAAAGTTCCGATACCTACATGAAGTGTTACATATGCTACAGTTACACCGTAAGCTTCTATCTTTTTAATCAGTTCGGGTGTAAAATGAAGTCCTGCTGTAGGCGCTGCTGCTGAACCAAGTTCCTTTGCATATACAGTCTGATATCTGTCTTTATCTTCAAGCTCGTGAGTGATATAATGTGGCAACGGCATCTGACCGACTTTATCAAGCACTTCATAAATATTTGGTGCATCATAAGAAAAGTGCGCTACCCTGTTACCGTTATCAAGAACTTCAAGAACCTCAGCTTTGAGGAGGCCTTCACCAAAATCAAAAACATCACCGGGTTTTGCTTTTCTGCCAGGACCTGTTATGCACTCCCATTTATCATCACCGAGATTATTAAGCATTAGGAATTCAACTCTTGCACCTGTGGGTTTTATACCATACAGACGAGCCGGAAGAACCTTGGTATTGTTAAGAACAAGACAATCTCCCGGTCTGAAAAAATTTATAACATCATAAAAATTAAAATGATCAATTTTTCCTGAAAATCTGTCAAGATGAAGTAATCTTGACTTATCTCGGTCAGGAATGGGATCCTGAGCTATCAATTCTTTAGGTAAATCGAAATAAAAATCTGATTTTTTCATTAAAATTGCACCAATTTTCTAAAATTCTTTCTTTTTAAGTTGACACAATAAATTAATAGTGATAATATATTATATATTATATTGTGTATATCTATTTGCAAAACACATTATATTGCAAAATCTACGCAATTACAATAGTAAAATCAAATTTCTTTTATCGGAGGAAAAATTAATGAAGAAATATAAGGTTGGTATTATCGGTGCTACAGGTATGGTTGGCCAGAGATTCATCACTCTTCTTGACGGTCATCCCTGGTACGATATTGAAGTTCTCGCAGCAAGCCCCCGTTCAGCAGGAAAGACTTATGAAGAAGCTCTCGGCGGCAGATGGGTAATGAAAACAGAACTCCCCGAACACCTTAAGTCAAAAGTTATCTTTGACGCAACTGCAGATATCGAAAAGATTGCAGAACTTGTTGACTTTGTTTTCTGCGCAGTTGATATGAAAAAGGATGAAATCAAGGCTCTTGAAGAAGCTTATGCAAAGGCAGAATGTCCTGTTGTTTCAAACAACTCTGCACACAGATTCACAGATGATGTTCCTATGATCATTCCTGAAATCAACAACAATCACCTTGATATCATTGAATCACAGAAAAAGCGTCTCGGCACAAAGAGAGGTTTTATAGCAGTTAAATCAAACTGCTCACTTCACAGCTATGTTCCCGCACTTTATCCCCTTGATGAAAAGTTCGGTGTAAAAGACGTTCTTGTTTGTACTTACCAGGCAATTTCAGGTGCAGGTAAGACATTTGACAGATGGCCTGAAATGGTTGATAACGTTATCCCCTATATTGGTGGTGAAGAAGAGAAGAGTGAAAAAGAACCTCTTAAGATTTGGGGTAAAGTAGAAGACGGCAAAATTGTTCCCGCTTCTAAGCCCTATTTCACAGCTCAGTGTCTCAGAGTTCCCGTTTCAGACGGTCATATGGCTGCTTGTTTTGTACGTTTCGAAAAGAAGCCCACTAAAGAAGAAATTCTTGAAGTATGGAAGAACTTCAAGGGTAGACCTCAGGAACTTGAACTCCCCCACGCTCCTAAGCAGTTCCTTAACTACTATACAGAGGACAATATGCCCCAGACAAAGATCAACAGAGAACTCGAAGGCGGTATGGCTATTTCAACAGGTCGTCTCAGAGAAGATTCTCAGTATGATTACAAATTTGTTTGTATTTCACATAACACTCTCAGAGGTGCAGCAGGCGGTGCAGTTCTTCTTGCTGAACTTCTTTGCGCTGAAGGTTATATCGAACCCAAGTGCTGATAATTCATAAAAGGAGATTTTCTAAATGAACAAAAAAGTAATATTTGAAGGCTCTGCTATTGCGATTATCACTCCTTTTACAGAAGACCTTAAGAAAATCGATTTTGACACTTTTGAAAAAATCATCAATGACCAGATTGACAACGGCACAGATGCCATCGTAGTATGCGGCACAACAGGTGAAGGCTCAACTCTTTCACACGCTGAACACACTGCAGCAATGAAATTCTGTGTTGATGTTGTTAACAAGAGAGTTCCCGTTATCGCTGGTACAGGTTCTAATGACACATTCTATGCTGTTGAACTTTCAAACGAAGCAGAAAAATGTGGTGTTGACGGTCTCCTTATGGTAACTCCTTACTACAACAAGACATCTCAATCAGGTCTTATCGAACATTACAACTACATTGCAGACAGAGTTTCTGCACCTATCATTCTTTACAACGTTCCTGGCAGAACCGGCATGACAATCAAGCCTGAAACATATGTTGAGCTTGCAAAGCACGAAAGAATCGTTGCAACAAAAGAAGCTTGCGGTGATATCTCTTTCATCCAGCAGGTAGCTGCACTCTGCGGTGACAGCCTTACAATCTACTCAGGTAATGACGATCAGATTCTTCCCGTTATGGCGCTCGGCGGAAAAGGTGTTATCTCAGTTCTTTCACACGTAGCACCCCGTGTTGCACACGATATTGCAAGAAAATATCTTGACGGCGATGTTATCGGTTCAAGAAATCTTCAGCTTGAATATCTTGATCTTTGTAATGCTCTTTTCTGTGATGTTAATCCAATTCCCGTAAAAGAAGCTATGAATATGTGTGGCTGGAATGTAGGCAGATGCAGAATGCCTCTCGGTCAGATGAGTGAAGCTGCAAAAGCAACTCTGTACAAAGCTCTTGCAAATCACGGTCTCGCAAAATAAAAAATTAAAAGTCGGGTTCAAACACCCGACTTTGTTGTATAAAAAGGAAGTAATAAAATGACAAAAGTTATATTAAGCGGTTGCTCTGGAAAAATGGGTTTTGCTGTAACAAAAGCAGTCAGTGAAAGAAACGATATAGAAATTGTCGCGGGCGTTGATATTTTTGAAAGTGTTTCACTTCCCTATCCCGTATTTTCAGCATTTTCTGAAGTTCCCTGCGAAGCAGATGTAATTATCGATTTTTCAAATCCTTCTGCGCTCACTTCTATTCTTGAATTTTCAAAAAATAAGAAAATTCCTGCAGTGCTTTGCGCAACAGGATATACAGCAGAACAGAACGCTATGATTGAAGAAGCTTCTGCAGAGGTTGCAATGTTCCGTTCAGGCAATATGTCTCTTGGCATAAACCTTATATCAGAACTTTCAAAGGCAGCAGCAAAGATTCTTGGAGGTTCTTTTGATATTGAAATCGTCGAAGCACACCATAATCTTAAACTTGATGCTCCCAGCGGTACAGCAATTATGCTTGAAAAAGCTGTTGAAGAAGGACTTGATTATACACCTGATCTTGTATATGACAGACACAGCCGTTCACAGAAGCGTGACAAACACGAAATAGGTATACACTCTATCAGAGGCGGCACAATTGTCGGTGAACATGAGGTTATTTTTGCAGGCAACGATGAAATCATCAAAATAAGCCACACGGCGCTTTCTAAGAACGTTTTTGCTGTCGGTGCAGTTAATGCTGCAATCTATATGAAAGACAAAACTACAGGCATGTACAACATGTCAGACGTAATAAACGGATAAAAAAACAAGGAGTCTCAGTAAATATGAGACTCCTTATATTTTTACTGATATAATTTAGCAAGACCGCCTTCAGATGTTTCTCTGTAGTGGTGTTTCAGGTCTTTACCTGTCTGATACATTGTTTCAACAACAAGGTCAAATGAAATTTTTCTTGTTGAGGAAAGGAAATTTGCAAGATTAAGTGCATTTATTGCTCTCATTGCTGCGACAGCACCTCGTTCAATACAAGGAATCTGAACAAGTCCGCAAATAGGGTCGCAGGTAAGACCGAGATGATGCTCCATTGCAACTTCTGCAGCATATTCAATCTGATCTATTCCCATTTCAAAAAGCTCGGCAAGAGCTGCAGCTGTCATTGAACAGGCTGTACCTATTTCTGCCTGACAACCGCATTCTGCACCACTGACTGAAGCATTTGTCTTAACAATATTGCCGATAAGACCGCCTACAGCAAGTGCTCTGAGAATATCTTCATCTGTAAAGCGCTTTTTCTCCTGCATATACTTGAGTGCTGCAGGCATAACGCTACACGCACCGCAAGTAGGAGCTGTAACAACAGTACCGGCAGAAGCATTCTGCTCCCCAACCGCAAAAGCATATGCACACACGGTTCTGTTTTCTCTTGTAACTTCACTTTCATCAATGTGACGCTGATTATAAAGAAACTGAGCTTTTCTCTCAACTTCAAGACCGCCTTCAAGGATACCTGAAGCTTCAAGCCCCTTATCGACACAATCTTTCATTGCATACCAGACTTCATAAAGATGTTTTTTTATTTCAGGTTCATACATAAAGACATAATCACTGAGTCTGAGGTTATATTTCTTACAGAACATTGCGATATCTGTGAAGTTATTTTCAGGATAAACATCTGTAAGTTCAGATTTGTCTCTGCCTTCGATACAGATATCGCCGCCACCTATACTCATAGCCCTCATCGATGCAATCTTTTTACCGTTTTTGTAACCTTCAAAATCAAGAGTGTTTTCATGAGGAAGATCTGTTTCATCATTATTCCATATAAGTTCCGCTTCAATTGAAGCAAATGGAGAAAGCACAGCTTTATCTGTGTGATGTCCCTTACCTGTTTTTGAAAGAGAACCGTATAAAGTTATGACAACCTTGTCTATATCGGGATTTTCAGCAGCAAAAATCATTGCCGCTTTTTCTGGTCCCATTGTATGTGAACTTGAAGGACCTTTTCCGATTTTGAATACATCTGTAATAGATTTCAATTATATCACCTGTATCAGAGAGTATTTCCGTTGTAAACTATTCTCTTACCGGTTGTATCTCCGCTAAGTTTATAATCATCAAGCTTACCGTCTTTCCAAGAAATATCAACTTTGATATTACCTTTAGCACGAAGGCCTTTAATGCTACCGTTTGCCCATTTTTCAGGAAGTGCGGGAAGAAGATATATTGTATCCTCTGTTGACTGCATAAGCATTTCAGCAATACCGCTGACAGCACCGAAGTTACCGTCAATCTGGAAAGGAGGATGAGCATCAAACATATTGGGATATGTTCCGCCGCCGCCTTTATAACTGATATAATATCTGTTATCAACAGGACGAAGCTGCATATCAATAAGCTGCATAGCGTGATTACCGTCCCACATTCTTGCCCAGAAATTAATCTTCCAACCAAGACTCCAGCCTGTACCTGCATCGCCTCTGTATTCAAGAGTCTTGCGACAAGCTTCAATCAGGTCGGGAGTATCCTCATGGTTGATAAGTCTTGCAGGATGAAGAGCATAGAGATGAGAAATGTGTCTGTGGTGAGGTTCAGTCCATTCTTCTTCATTATACCATTCAAGAAGATCTCCTTTTGAGCCAACTTTGAAAGGAAGGAGCTTGGGAAGTTTATCTGCAATATCTTTGATAGTATCACAAGATTCACCGAGAATCTCAGAAGCTTTAAGGCAGTTTCCGAAGAGTTCTTTGATAATTGACATTGTCATTGTTGATGTCTGAGAAACTGAACATTCATCTTTACCCACATAGAAATCATTCTCGGGTGATGTTGAAGGGGCAAGTATAAGATAACCATCTTTATCAGGAACAAGAAGGTCAAGATAGAATTCTGCAGCCTTCTTAAGCACGGGATACGCTGTATTTCTGAGATAATCCTTATCAAGTGTATATTCATAATGCTCATAAAGATGTCTGCAGAGCCAACCTGATGACATAGGCCAGAATGACCACTGAGAGTTACCCTGAACAGGTGTTGTCATTCTCCATATATCAATATTATGATGACCTGTAAAGCCTCTTGCGTGATAAATCTCTTTTGCAGTTTTTTCACCTGTGACACTCATTTCCTTTACAAACTCAATAAGAGGAAGATGCATTTCAGGCATATCTACCATAAGAGTCGGGAAATAGTTCATTTCGGTATTAATATTAACTGTATAGTTGGAACTCCAGGGAGGACGTACTCTGTGATTCCATATACCCTGAAGATTCATAGCCTGAGTTCCATCACGTGAACCAGCGATTGTAAGGTATCTGCCAAAATTAAAGAGAAGACCATAAAGTCCGATATCATTCTTAGAATTGTGGAATTGAGCGAGTCTCTTATCAGTTGAAACATTCTCTTTATTATTTGTACCGAGATCAAGACATACTCTGTCATAAAAAGATTTATAGTCAGCAATATGAGCTGCAATTACTGTATCAAAATCTTTTTCAGCAACAGAATTAAGCATTGTAAGACATGCATTTTTGTATTCTTTGCCCTCAAGATTAGGATGTTTATCAAAACCATTGAAGCTGCTTTCACAAGTAAAATATACATATGCTGTTGTTGCACCTGAAACTGTCACTGAATCAGAATAATATGCAACATTACCGTCTGATTTTACTTTTACAGCACCCCTGAAACTCATACCTTTCTTTGCTTCATCATCAGAATACTGAATATACTCTTCCTTGGGTATAACATCCTCATTACTGGGTGAAACTGACGGACAGATACCATCAAGAATAAGAAGATTATCAGCTGAAAAAACAGTATTTTTAAGAGGTGATTTCATTTTAAGGGTGAATTCAACAGCACCGTTTTTATTTGCTTCAATTTTCATGACAAATGCTTTATCAGGGAATGAAACAAAAGATGTTCTTGTATATTTAACATCTGATTTTTCGTATTCAACTGTATGTATAGCTGTTGAAATATCAAGTTTTCTTGAATAATTTTTAACAAAACCTTTATGACATTCAATTTCAATATCACCAAAAGGCATATAAGCTTCTGAATTGAGGCCTTCAAAATCTTTTTCAAGAAGTTTCTGAGCTTCAACAAGTTTGCCATCAAGAGCAAGCTCTCTTGCCTTTACAAAACTGTCATAAGAACACATATGCTGATATGTCTTAGGATAACCAGTCCAAAGCTGGTCATAATTAAGAGAAACAGTTTCCTTCTGTGCTTTGCCGTAAATCATAGCACCGATACTGCCGTTACCGAGAGGAAGAGCTTCTGTCCATTCTCTTGCAGGCTTTTTGTAATAAAGTAAATTAGAATCAATACCCATAGTATTACTCCTTAAAATAATATTAACAGCTTAATAATAACTTATATGTGTATATAATGCAATACAAAAATAAAATTATTTTACTTGCTTTTTTATTACTATTGCGGTAAAATATATTGCATATATGTAAGAAAGGGGTACATCTTAATGTATGATGTGCTTATAATTGGCGGCGGAGCTGCAGGATGTATGGCTGCAGGAACAGCTGCAGAAAACGGAAATTCCGTTTTACTGATTGACAGAAATGAAAAAATAGGCAGAAAAGTTATGATAACGGGCAAAGGCAGATGTAATGTTACAAATGCCTGCTCATTACTCAATGAAATCATTGAAAATATTCCCGTAAACGGAAGATTTATGTACAGTGCTCTTTCACGCTTTATGCCTTTTGATACAATTGACTTTTTTGAAAGTCAAGGTGTTCCTCTTAAAATCGAACGAGGCAACAGAGTCTTCCCTGAATCCGATAAAGCTGTTGATATAGTAGATGCATTACATAGATTCATTAAATCAAATGGTGTAAAAAGAGCTACCGGCAGAATAAAAATACTCAATATCGAAAACGGCAGAATTATTTCAGCAGAGGATGAAGATGGCAATATTTACACTGCCGAAAAATATATTCTCGCAACAGGAGGCAAGTCTTATCCGCTTACCGGCTCAAGCGGAGACGGTTATGAACTTGCAAAACAATGCGGACATACAATAACTGAACTTAAACCTGCATTGGTACCTCTTGAAACAACCGACAACTGGACCGGCTCACTTCAGGGACTTGCATTAAAAAACATTGCAATAACAGTACGAGATAATGATACTTACCGTGATGTATATAATGACTTCGGTGAAATGATATTTACTCATTTCGGAATCAGCGGTCCTGTAATCCTCAGTGCAAGCTCACATATGAAAAATATTCACAGCAACAAGTATACTGTTGAAATCGATCTTAAGCCGGGATTGACAGAAGAAAAACTTGATGCAAGACTTCTTCGCGATTTTGCAGAAAATGCAAACAAATCCATTGCAAATGCACTTGTAAAATTACTACCGAGTAAACTTATTCCTGTTATCGTAAGACTGAGCGATATCCCTTCCGATATGAAAGTAAATCAGATAACAAAAGATATGAGAAAAGACCTTGTTTATTTACTGAAGCATTTCGAAGTAAATATCGGTGGTTTCAGACCAATTGAAGAAGCTATAGTTACTTCAGGTGGTGTAAGTGTAAAAGAAATCAATCCTAAAACAATGCAATCAACTATTTGCGAAAACCTTTATTTTGCAGGAGAATTGATTGATGTGGATGCGTACACAGGCGGATTTAATCTTCAGGTTGCTTTTTCAACCGGAGTATTAGCCGGCAAATCAATATAACAAAGGAGACAAACATAATGATTAATATAGCAATCGACGGTCCTGCAGGTGCAGGCAAAAGCAGTGTTGCAAAAGCTGTCGCAGCAAAACTTGGTTTTATCTACGTTGATACAGGTGCTTTGTATCGTTCAATCGGTGTAAATGCACTCAAGAACAACATAGAAACAACAGATGCAGAATCGATTATTGCCCTTTTACCAGAAACAAATGTGGAACTTAAATACGTTGACGGAGCACAGAGAGTAATCCTCAACGGTGAAGATGTTTCAGAAGCAATCAGAATGCCCGAAGCATCAATGGCTGCTTCAAATGTATCCGCAATACCCGAAGTAAGAGAATTTCTTCTTGACCTTCAGCGTGATATGGCAAAAAACAACAATGTAATTATGGATGGCAGGGATATCGGCACAGTTATTCTTCCTGCTGCAGAATATAAATTCTTCCTTACTGCATCAGCAGAAGTCCGTGCAGACAGAAGATTCAAGGAGCTTAAAGCGAAAGGTATTGATGTTGATTATAATGCTCTTCTTGAAGAAATTATTCAGCGTGATTACAACGATTCACACAGAGCAACAGCGCCTCTCAAGCAGGCAGATGATGCTGTACTTATTGATTCAAGCAACATGACACTTGAAGAATCAATTGATGCAATTGTCAACAGAATCAAGGTGTAAAATATGAATATTATTCTTTCTGAATATGCCGGATTTTGTTTTGGTGTTAAAAGAGCAGTAGACAATGTTGATGAACTTTTTTCACAAGGCAAAAAAGTTGCTACACTAGGGCCACTGATTCACAATCCGTCATATATTGACGATTTCAAAAACAGAGGCGGCATTATTGTCAGTAGCGTTAATGAAATTGACAAAAATACCCACCTTGTTATAAGAGCTCACGGCATCACAAAAGAGTCGCTTTCTGTGATCAAAGATTCTTCAATTGAATTTACAGATGCAACTTGTCCCTTTGTGATGAAAATTCAGAATATTGTCAACAAGGAATCAAATCATGAAAATGTTGTTATCATTGCAGGTGACGAAAATCACCCTGAGGTACAAGGATTCAGAAGTTATTGTAAAGGTCAGTCTTTTGTATTCAAAAACTACTCTGAGCTTCAAAACTTGCTAAAAGATAACGATATTTCCAATAAAGAAATAATTTATGTTGCTCAGACAACTTTCAGCATAGAAGAATATAAAAAATGTTCAGAATTCATAAAAAAGTACTGTACAAATGTGAAAATATTTGATACAATATGCGATGCAACATCAAAAAGACAAAAAGATGCTTGCAATTTATCACAGAGATGTGATATAATTATTATCATTGGTGGCAAGATAAGTTCCAATACACAGAAGCTTAAATCAGTTTGTGAAAACAATGCTGAAACTTATCTTATCGAATCTGCAGAAGAATTGAAGAATATCGATTTCAGCAGATGCAACACTGTTGGCGTTACGGCGGGAGCCTCAACTCCTGCCTGCATTATAAAGGAGGTAATTAAAACAATGTCCGAAATCAACAAAACAAACATTGAATCTGCAGAAGCTGTTGGACAGGCTGTCGCTGATTCAGACATGTCATTCGAGGAAGCACTCGAAGAATCATTAAAAAGTCTTAATTCCGATCAGAAGGTAGTGGGTATCGTTCTTCGTGTCACACCTACTGAAATTCAGGTAGATATAGGCAGAAAGCAGACAGGTATCATTCCTTATGATGAGTACAGCGCTGATCCTACAGCTGACCCTGCAAAGGAAGTTAA
>JAZUCO010000027.1:0-5777 GCA_045639185.1 Acutalibacteraceae bacterium | reverse complement strand
TATTATATGACCGATGTGCAAGGTCTTTATGTCATAGGTGAAGCGGCTGGCTCTTTCGGTCTTTCAAGACCCGGCGGCTCAGCACTCAACGATACACAGACGGGGGCTCTCACTGCCGCAGAGCATATTGCAAAGAATCTGGCTTCTTCCTCTTCTTTCACCTTTGACACGGCAGAATATGAGAGAATAAAAACAGATTTCGTCACAGACGATTCTCAGGATTACTCATTTATATTAAGAGAAATGAGCAGATGTTGTTCTTTTATCCGTGATAAAGAGAAGTGCCTTGAACTTCTTTCTCAGGTGAATGAAAAAATTAAGGATTATCCTCTGCGCCACAGAAGTATTTCTGCATATTTCCGTGACAGAGATATGCTCCTTTCCGCAAAAGCACTTCTCGTTTCCGTTGTAAATGAAATGGAGAAAACAGGTAGCCGAGGCGGAGCAGTTTTTATGTCAGAGGGCAAGAGAATTGCAGAAGATATGTCTTACAGAAACTTTGTTACCGTAACTGACGGTGATGATGTTTATTTTGAAAAAGTAAAACCCGTTCCCGAAACGGACAGACCTTTTGAATCATATCTTAGTGAAATGAAAGGCGGATAATTATGGATTTTGAAAAAGCTTTACAGATTTACAGAAAAGAACCCACAGAGGAGAATGTGAAAAAACTTGCAGATGAACTTGCAGGTGAAATGACGCTTTCTGAAAAAATCCGTATGCTTCAGGGGCACGCAATGGGTGTGACCGTGAAGAATTTCCTCACAAAAGGCAGATTCTACAACGGTGAAGCATACCCTGCAGGCGGTTGTGCAAGACTTAAGATTCCGCCCATTCTTTTTACGGACGGTCCCCGAGGAATCGTTATGCGTCACAGCACTTGTTTCCCCGTTTCAATGCTCCGAGGTGCCGCATTTGATGACGAACTCGAATACCGTGTGGGTGAAGTTTTTGCAAAAGAAGCCATCGCAGGCGGTGCAAACTACTTTGCAGGTATCTGCATAAATCTTCTCCGCAACCCAATGTGGGGCAGAGCGCAGGAAACATACGGTGAAGACCCGTTTCTTCTGGGTAAAATGGGCGTTGCGCTCACAAAGGCAATGCAGGACAACGGTGTTATCGCCTGTCCCAAGCATTATGCGCTCAACAGTATTGAAGACCTTCGTTTCAGCGCAAATGCAAAAGCAGACGAAAGGACTCTTCACGAGGTTTATCTTCCTCATTTCAAAAAGTGTGTTGATGCAGGCGCAATGTCAATAATGGGTGCCTACAACAAAGTCAACGGCACTTACTGTTGCGAAAACAAGGAACTTCTTACAGATATTCTCAGAGATAAATGGCATTTTGACGGCTTTACAATTTCTGACTTCTTCTTCGGCATTTATGACTGTGCAAGAAGCCTTAAATCAGGCATGGATGTGGAAATGCCCTATACTTTCAGATATTCACTTCTGGGACACAAGCTCAGAAAAGGTGAAATCAGCGAAAATGATATTGATACCGCTGTGGGCAGAGTGCTCAGAGGTATGATAAGAGTGCTTCGTACCGATAAAAAATACGGCAAGGAAGTTATTCTTTCAAAAGAGCATACAGCTCTTGCCCGTGAAGTTGCATCAAAGGGTATGGTGCTTCTTAAAAATGAAAAAAATACTCTCCCCGTTGCAAAGGGTAAGAAAATTGCCGTTGTGGGAAGATATGCAGATAAAATCAATACCGGTGACCACGGAAGCAGTAATGTTTTCAGCCCCTATACGGTAACACCTTATCAGGGACTTAAAAATGAATTCGGTGCAGAGAATGTGACAGTTTATAACGGCTGTGATACAGCAAAGGCAACCGAATCAGTAAAATTCAGCGAATATGTTATAGTCTGTGTCGGCAGCGACTGGCTTCAGGAGGGTGAATTCCTCGTAAATATGGGCAATGTGAAGAAAAAGCCCAAAGGCTCAGGCGGTGACAGAGCAAGTCTCAGAATTCCACCCGAGGATGTGGAGCTTATCAATGCAATGTCGCGCACAGGCAAAAAAATCATTGTAAACATAATGGGCGGTAGTGCCTATGTCATCAAAGACTGGATTGATAATGCAGATGCCGTTGTTATGTCATTCTACAGCGGACTTGAGGGAGGTAATGCACTGGCAGACCTTATCTCAGGCAAAAAGAATTTCGGCGGCAAACTGCCTTTCACAATTGCATTCAGAGAGGACGATTATCCCAGTTTCCTCCACATCGGTGCAAAGGATAAGGATATTGATTACGGCTATTATCACGGCTATACACTTTTTGATAAAAAGAATATCACACCGCATTTCCCCTTCGGCTTCGGTCTTTCTTACACAGCATTTGAACTTGATAATGTAAAGGCTGAACTTGACGGTGATGAAATTGAAGTTGATTTCACCATTAAAAATACGGGTGAAACAGACGGTGACGAAGTTGTGCAGGTCTATATCGGCAGCACAAGAGAAGATGTTGACCGCCCCGTTAAAGTGCTCAAAGGCTTTAAGCGTGTTTCAGTTTCTGCAGGCGAAAGCAAAAAAGCTGAAATCGAAGTGGAGCTTGATGATATTAAATTCTACAATCCTCAGAATGGTGAATGGGAGCTTGATGATGAATATATCATCTATGCAGGTACGGACAGCAGAAGCGCAAAGCCCGTTGCAACAATCAGGGTGAAGTGATGAAAATAAGTCCTTATTCTCCCGACCTTTTTATGGCGGGGCTTTATGAAAAACTTCTCGCAAATCCCTTTGCGGATTGTGTGACGGGTGAGGAAACTGAGGCTGTCTGCGAAAAAATCAGAAACAGAGCCAAGGATATCTTCAATCTTTCACTTCTTGAGGACGGTACTCCGCTGATTTCCGAAAAAGCAGGGGAGTGTATCGAGTATCCCGAATACACATTGCAGAAATACTCCGTTGAAATATGCAAAAATCTTAAAACGGCAGTTTTTGTGCTGAAACCGAAAAATACCGCAAACCCCACTCCCGGTGTGGTTGCTCTTTGCGGTCACGGTTACGGAGTCAGACAGATTCTCGGTATTACAAAAAGCGGCAAGAAAAAACACATAAGATACATTGATAATTATCAGAAAAACTTTGCCGTGGAGCTTGTAAAAAGAGGTTGCACGGTTGTGGCTCCCGAACTTTTCGGTTTCGGTGAAGCAAGACTCAGAAAAGACCTTTCAAAACCTTTTTACATCAGCTCCTGCGATGAGCTTTCGCACCATCTTCTGCCTTACGGTCTCACAACCGCATCGCTTCGTGTTTTTCAGGCAATAAAATGTGCCGAATTGCTCCTTGATATGGAGGAAGTTGACAATGACAGACTCGGCATAATGGGAATTTCGGGCGGAGGTCTTACTGCTCTTTATGCTTCGGTGCTTGATGAAAGAATAAAGCGTATTGTCATAAGCGGATATGTGAACACTTTCAGAGACAGTATAATGTCAAGGTGGCATTGCCCCGATAACTATATCCCCGATATAATGAAAACGGGCGAGATTTATGATTTTGCATCAAGCCTTGCGCCGAGAAAACTTCTCATTGAATCGGGAAGAAAAGACAAATTGTTCCCCATAGATGCCAGTCTTAAAGCACACGAAAAAATAAAAAGCGTCTACAAAAAGGTAAACGCTTCAGAAAATCTTATTATTGATGTTTTTGACGGTAAACATTCCGTAAACGGAAAGAAATCATTTGATTTTCTTGCAGAATAAAAAAAGGGAGTCGCAGGACTCCCTTAATTTTTTTTACTTAATCATAAGCTCACTGATAAGTGCGCTGAATTCTGCAGGGTCTTCAATTGAAAGACCGCTGATGAGTCTTGCCTGCATATAAAGAAGCTTTGCATACTTTGCGAGCGCTTCATCGTCAAGTGACTTGATTTTTTCTGCAATGGGGTGAGATGCATTGATTTCGAGCACGGTCTCAGCTTTCACACCGTTTGCATTCGGCATTGCATTGAGTACTTTTTCCATTTCTGTTGAGAGCATACCCTCACTTGTAAGACAAGCGGGATGATTCTTGAGTGCGTTTGTGAAACGCACCTGAGTTACGCTGTCACCGAGTGCATCTTTCATTTTGCCGAGAATATCTTTTGATTCTTCGTTCTCTTTTTTGATTTCTTCTTTTTCCTCTTCTGTGTCAAGGTCAAGATTATCTGCACACACATTCACAAAATGCTTGTCGTCATAAGCCATAAGCATCTGAATTGCGAATTCGTCAACATTATCTGTGAAGTAGAGGATTTCGTAACCCTTATCCTTGACAGCTTCAACCTGAGGAAGCATATCAATCTTAGCCTTTGTTTCACCTGAGGCATAGAAAATCTTGTCCTGACCATCTTTCATTCTTTCAACATATTCAGCGAGAGTTGAAAGCTTGTCTTCATAAGAAGAAACAAACATAATCAGGTCTTTGAGTGTATCCTTGTTTGCGCCGTAGCTTTCATAGATGCCGAATTTAAGCTGCATACCGAATGACTCAAAGAAACGGTTGTAAGTTTCTCTGTCATTCTTCAGCATATTCTGAAGCTCTGACTTGATTTTCTTTTCAATTGTCTTTGCAATGAGTCTGAGCTGATAATCCTGCTGAAGCACTTCACGTGAAATGTTGAGTGAGAGGTCTGCGCTGTCAACAAGACCCTTTGCAAAGCTGAAATAGTCGGGGAGCAGGTCGGGGCACTTGTCCATTATAAGTACACCGTTTGAATAGAGTGCCAGTCCCTTTTCAAAATTCTTTGTGTAGTAGTCATAGGGTGCTCTTTCGGGAATGAAAATGAGCGCATCGTATGTTGCCTGACCCTCAACCTTGCTGTGGATAACCTTTGCAGGTTTTGAGAAGTCAAAGAATTTGTCCTGATAAAAACTGTCATACTCTTCGGGAGTGATTTCGTTTTTATTCTTTCTCCAGAGAGGAATCATACTGTTGAGAGTTCTTGTTTCAACGAATGATTCATATTCACCCTCGGTACCCTCAACGGGTCTTGAAGATTCAACATCCATTGTGATGGGATAACGGATGTAATCCGAATATTTTTTAACGATTGAAGAAAGTCTGTAAGTATCAAGATATTCTGAGTATTTGTTTTCTTCTGTGTCTTCCTTGATGTAAAGAGTGATAACCGTACCTGCTGATTCTTTTTCAGCTTCTTCAAGAGTGTACCCTTCGGCACCCTCGCTGACCCAGAGGTTTGCTTTCTCTTCACCGAAAGCCTTTGAGAGAACGGTAACCTTGTCGCTGACCATAAATGCAGAGTAGAAACCTACACCGAACTGACCGATGATTTCAACATCTGATTTTTCGTCCATATTCTTCTTGAAATCAAGTGAACCGCTCTTTGCGATTGTGCCAAGATTATTCTCAAGCTCTTCTGCAGTCATACCGCAGCCGTTGTCTTCAATTGTGATTGTTCTGCTCTCTTTGTCGGGAGTGAGTGTGATTCTGAAATCACCTTTTTCAAGACCTACGGAATTATCTGTAAGTGAACGGAAATAGAGCTTGTCTATTGCGTCACTTGCGTTTGAAATAAGCTCACGAAGAAAAATTTGTTTGTGGGTATAAATTGAATTGATCATCATATCAAGCAATTTCTTTGATTCTGCTTTGAATTGCTTTTTCTGCATAATATCACCTGAATAAAATATTTAGCACTCATGCATAACGAGTGCTAAATATAGTATAGCTCTTTTTTTTCGCTTGTCAACACTTTTTTGCGGAAAAATATTTCAATGTGAACCGAAATGGTGTATAATAAACAATAATTTAGCGGAGCTA